>DATJRY010000017.1:300000-545296 GCA_035504415.1 Candidatus Sulfotelmatobacter sp.
AGTTCGAAGACGATACGGCGATTCTCGTCGCGCGGTTTATTTAACGGGTATAAGCGATGCGATCTCGTTGCCTCCTCACCAGGCCCGAGCGGTCAGAAAGCAATCTATGACCCAATCGTGGCTGCTCGTCGTCAAGACGCAGCATTCGGATGCGCTCGACCTGACCTACCGCGACCGAGCGCTGCTCGTCGACCAACTCGCATTCTTCCGAGCGAACGGCCTCTCCGATCGACACTATCTGCACGAATTTCGAAACGAATGCGGCAGCCTGCTCGCCTTCATCTCGAAGGCGTACATCTCACACAGCGTGCAGCCGGACATCGACGCCGAATAGCCGGTCTCATCGAGACATAAGCAAGCGACGACGTGCAGGTACGACGAGCGACCGAAGACGACGCTGCCGGGGCGTGTGCGGTCATACGGGCATCGATTCGGGAGCTGTGCACGCTCGATCACGGCGGGGACGAAGGCTACATCGCCAGCTGGTTGTCGAACAAGACGCTCGAGAACGTGCGGCGGTGGATCGCGCAATCGCACTTCTTCGTGGTCGAGGAGGACGGCGCGGTCGTCGGGGTCGGCGCGATGACGGACGACGGGAAGATCACCCTCAACTACGTCGCACCGGCCGCGCGCCTGCGCGGCGTGAGCACGGCCCTCTTGCAGCGGCTCGAGGAAACGGCCGGTGCGATGGGACTCGAAACGTGCCGGCTGGAGAGCACGCGGACCGCGCTGCGTTTCTACGAAGCGCGGGGGTACGCGAAGGTCCCGGAGACGTACATTCTGCCGCTGACCGGAACGACGGCAGTCGTTCTCGCGAAACGGTTGTAGCGGCCGGCCGGCCGAGCAAGGATGACGCCGGTCCCGGCCGAACGGTCGGGCGCGGAGGTGTCGCGTGCCTGACGTGAGGTTGCTGGACGACCACCTGGAGATCACGTTTTCCCTGGTCGACCGCCTCTTGGGGTTCGACGGGAAGCTCGACGTGCCGTACGCGCACGTCACCAACGCCTACGTCAGCGGCTTCGAGGACCTCGAGCTGCAATACAACATCCAAGGGACGAACTTCGGCTTCTACAAGTCGGTCGGCGTCTTCGCGAACCCGGAAGGCCTGATTTTCGTCGACGCCGCCGGCGATCGCGACTGTCTCGTGCTCGAGACCCGCGGGGAACGCTATCCTCGCATCGCGGTCGAGCTGCGCCGCGACGAAGACCCGAACGCGATCGCGCATGAGATCATGCGCCGTTTGCCGGACAGCGGCCCGGTCGAATAACCCGTGAGGGTGCGGCCGCTCGTCGCGCTCGTCGCCGCCGCGCTGGCGGCCTGCGGGCGCGCCACGGTCGTCCCCGCGGTGCCGCCGGATACCAGCGGCGTCATCGACCAAGCGACGACCGCTTGTACCGCGACCGTCGACGGGATGATCTCCTACGCGCTCCCCGCCGGCGCGTTCTCGCCGATCGACACGAACCATCGCTCGTCGTGCAGCGGCGCGCTGCTGGCCGCGCCGCCGATTCCGCGCTGGGCGAAGCCGAGCGCGTCGACGCAAGCCGTCTTCATCGCGACCTCGCTGCAAGAAGTGTACTCGGAAGCCGGAATGGAGACGATCCACACCGCGGCCGCGGGCGCGAGCGTGCCGGTGACGTGGATGATCGGCGATGCCGACTACCTCACCGACGTCGATCTCTACCAGAGCTACCACACGGCGGACGGCGACGACGTCGAAGCCGAACCGGACCCGAGCCTCATCAGCGGGATGCAGGCGCTGTTCTCGTGGTACGTGCCGATGGTGTCGGTCGACGGGGCCGGGCACGAGCGCGACGTGCAGGCGGATCTCGCGCGTGGCGAGACCGGCTTCTGGGGCATCGCGTGGAACAGTCACGGAACCGACGACACCTACGACCTGGGGGCGCCCTGGGGCACCTATTGCGCCGATCCGACCTCGTACAAGCGGCCCCAGCCGGACGGCGGCTGCACGCTGCTCGCGTTCGAGTGGACCGCGCGCGACCTCACCCGCGCGTACCTGTCGGACACGACCGGGCAGCCGTTCACGGCCGAGGCCGCGTTCTCGACCGACCCCGACGACTTGCAGCAGCGCGGCGGCTTCAGCGCGACCGCCGCCGAGCAGTACGTGCAAGAGCTGGTCGACGTCTACGCGGCCGCGGGCACGACGCAGCCGATCGTGATGATGTCGCAGCAGGAGAGCGCCGAGGATACGAACCCCGGCGACCAGCAGATCCTCGCCGCGATGTACGCGCGCGCCGTCGCCGACGGCATGAAGACCGAGACGCTGGCGCAAGCGGATGCGACGCTGCGCAGCGCGTCGGCGGCACCGCGCGCGATCGCGTTTCCGTTCATCGCCGGCGGCTCGTCGTTCCCGAGCTTGCTCGACGGCGGTCGCGTCTATCCGGCCACCATCGACTTCCACGACGCGCAGATCGGCATGACGTTCCTCGCCGGCCACACGCTGCCGACCCGCGCCTTCCGCTACTCCGATGATCCGACCTCGGCCTACGACGTCCCGTTGGTGCCGCTCTCGTACGCCGACTATCCGACCCTCACGAGCGCGGGCGTGCGCGCCGGTCAGCTGCTGCTGACCTTCCAAGCGCCGATCGCGCTGCACTTCGGGATCGCGCTGTGGGCCGATCCGGCAGCCCTCGGTATGAGCGGGGCGAACGTGACGCCGGCCGGCCACGCCGGCGCGGTCGTGACCTTCTCGCTGCAGCCCGGCGTCAACCAGGTCGTCGTGCCGTGCCCGTCGTGCACCTCGACGACGCTGCCGTATGCGACGTGAGGGTCAGGTCCGCGAGGTGACGCGCGGACCCTTCTCGCCGACGGCGCGATTGCGCCCGGCGGCCTTGCCTTCGTAGAGCCGGCGATCGGCGGTCGCCAACAGCTCCTCGGCCGTCGAGCCGTCGTGCGGGAGCGTCGCAACGCCGATGGTCACGGTGATCGCGGTCCCGCGCGCACCGGCGGCCGCAGCGGCGCACGCGCGCGGCACTTCGGCCACGATGCGCTCGGCCGACGCGAGCGCGTCGGTCGTCCCGGTCTGCGGCAAGAGGATCGCGAACTCGTCGCCGCCGTAGCGGCAGACGCAGTCGGACGATCGCAGGCAGTTCCCGAGCACGGTCGCGATCCGCTGCAACACGCGATCGCCCTCGGCGTGTCCGAGCGCGTCGTTGACCCGCTTGAACTCGTCGACGTCGATCATCAGCACGCTCAGCGAACGCCCGGCGTGGCGTGCGATCTCGGTGTGGCGCTGCAGCGCATCGTCGAAGTAGCCGCGGTTGTAGACCGAGGTCAGCGGGTCGCGCTCCGCCAGCTTCTGCAGCTCCTCGAAGCGCTGGCGATAGGTCAGCGAGCGCAGCGTCGAACCGAGCCCGCGTCCGTCGCCGACGACGACGCCCTCCAATTCGCCGAAGACGGACAGGTAGACCCCGAGCAGGATCGAGTAGATCACCGCCGCGCCGGTCTTGCCGATCAGCTGCGAGACCAGGATGGTGTTGAAATCCGCGTGCCCGCCGAACGAGCCGGTGACGAATGCAACCGAGTCGAACCACAGCGTCGCGGTCAGCGATACGAAGACGCGCACGAAGACGTTGCGCGAGAAGCGGCTGACCAGCTCGTAGAGCACGCAGACCAGCACGGTGTCCAAGAACAGGACGACCGCGCTCGAGACGATGATTCGCCACTGGTGGTCGAAGAGCTGCGGCTCGAGGTGATAGGGGTTGACCACGACGGGCGAGCGCAGCTGCCAGGCGACGAAGAACGTCAGCGGCATGAGCAGCACGTTCGCGCCGGCCAGACCGTAGATGAGCTTGCGTGCGTCCTGTGCGTCGGAGATCAGGTAGACGTAGAGCACCAAGAACATCGCCGCCGGGAACAGCACGACCGATCCGGAGCTGACGACCAGCCACGGCGTGAGCTGCACGTACACGCCGCCGGCGAAGAGCGCTGCGAGCTGGAAGATCCCGCCGAAGATGATGTAGACGAGCGAGGGACCGAACCAGCCGCGCAGGCGCAGGGCCGCCAGCAATAGGATGCCGACGAAGATGGCCTCGGCGGCCATCAGCCCGATTTGTTGTACGGCGGACCCGGACACGGCGACGCTCCTAGGGGCTCGTCGTCAGACGAAGCACCGTAGAGAATTGGCCGGGCGGCAGGCTGCTCCTCCGCGTCAGGTGGTCACGGCGCCGCGGCGGCGCCGCTGGAACGTCGCGGCCTCCTGCTTCGGCATCGACTGGATCGAGGGCGCCGTCGGCGCCGGCAGGCCGCGGATCTGCATCTCGACGATCTTGAGCGCTCGCGTCGTTTCCGGCAGGACGGGAATGCTCGGGTCGGGCGCCTCGCCGAACCCGAACGCGCTGGTCAGGTCGCCGCAGGTCTCGCGGCGCCAGGCGGTGAGGTTGGGGACCTCGACCCCGAAACGCTTCTCGATCAGCCGCAGGGTCGAGGTGTGGTCGAACGTGTCGCTGCAGACGTAGCCGCCGCGCGCGAACGGCGAGAGCACCAGACACGGGACGCGAAAGCCGAGCCCGATCGGCGTCGTGCCGACGAACTCGCCCGGCGTACCGGGCGGCGGCGTCGGCGGAACGACGTGGTCGAACAGGCCGTCGTTCTCGTCGTAGACGATCACGAACGCGGTCTTCGCCCACAGGCTGGGGTTCGACCAGAACGCGTTGAGGATGAGATGGACGAACGCCTCGCCCGACGCCGGCAGCATGTTGGGATGCTCGCACAGCTCGTAGGGCGGCACGATCCAGGTCACCGCGGGGAGGTTGCCGGTGCGAATGTCGCCGAGCAGCGTGTCCGCCGAACGCACCTTGGCCGCGTTCTCGTACAGTGACGAGGTCTTGGGTGCGTCCTGGAAGGCCGCGAAGTTCATGATCACGTCGAGCCCGACGGGATACTCGCTCGTGCTCTCGGTGCGGTAGATGCGCCACGAGACGCCGGCGCGGTCGAGCCGTTCGGGATACGTCTCCCACGTGTAGCGCTTGCCGCCGTTATCGGTCGCCGGGCCGCCGTGCTTGCCCTCCGGGTCGATCGACGCACTCATCCAGTAGTAGCGATTGGGATTCGTGGGTCCCATCAGCGAGGCATGGTAGCCGTCGCAGATCGTGAACGCATCCGCCAACGCGTAGTAGAACGGCAGGTCCTCGCGCGTGTAGTAGCCCATCGTCAGCGGCGCGCTCTCGCCGTTGGAGCGGCGGTGCGCGGTGACCCAGCCGTCGAAATGGCCGCCGTTCCACGAGTCGTGCAACACCGACCAGGCGTGGCTGAGGTCGTGCAGGCGCTGCGCGCTGGTGTGCTTGGTGTCGAGGTGGAACGGCAGGACGTAGCCCTTGGCCGAATTGCGATCGGGCTGGTAGAAGACCGGCCGGCCGTCCGGCATCGTCGCCACCTTCGTGTCGTCGTAGCCGCGCACGCCGGAGAGCGTGCCGAAGTAGTGGTCGAACGAACGGTTCTCTTGCATCAGGATCACGATGTGATCGATGTCGGTGAGCTTCGCCGGCGCCGCCTGCGCCAACGCGGGTCGTATCCATTCGGCGTACGGCGTGAGCGCCGCGGCCGTGGTGGCCCCGGCGGCCAGCGAGAGGAAGCGCGATCGCGAGAGGCCCGGCATGCGCGCGCTTTCCGCGCGCGCGCATGCCTGCTCCTGCGGCCGCCTCTCAGGTCAGACGCAGGCTACGGTGTAGCGGGCAACGGCAGCGCCGTCTCGCGGCCGCGATCGTCGTAGTCGTCCGGCACGGTGACGTCGGGCCGGCGGGCGAGATGCAACGCGTCGCAGACGGGCGTGAGGATCACGGCGACCACGACGTTCGCGATGAGCGCGTAGATCGCGGCGTAGGCGGGATAGGTCGCATCGCCGAGCCGCAGCGGAAAGACCGACGTGAAGTGCTGCGAGACGGCCATCGCCGTGCCCAGCACCATTCCGACCAGCCAGCCGATCAACAGCGCACGAGCGTGGAACCAGCGTCCGTACAGGCCGAATATCACGGCCGGGAACGTCTGTAGGATCCACACGCCGCCCAGCAGCTGCAAGTTGATCGCGAACTGCAGGGGGATCGCGACGACGAACACCAGCGCGCCCAGCTTCACCACCAGCGAGGCCAGCTTGGCGACTTGCGACTCCGCCGCCGGCGAGGCGTCGGTCTGCACGTACCGCACCCAGATGTTGCGGGTGAACAGGTTGGCCGCCGCGATCGACATGATCGCCGCCGGGACGAGCGCGCCGATCGCGATCGCGGCGAAGGCGAACCCGACGAACCACGAGGGGAACATCGCCTGGAAGAGCAGCGGCACCGCCAAGCTGGTGTTCTTGGGCGCGATGCCGGCCGCGAGCGCCATCAGGCCGAGCAGCGCGATCAGCCCCAGCAGCAAGCTGTAGGCCGGCAACAGCGCGGCGTTGCGGCGGATGACGTCGGCGTTGCGCGAGCTGAGCACGCCGGTCACGCTGTGCGGGTAGAGGAACAGCGCCATCGCCGAACCGAGCGCAAGCGTCGCATAGGCGCCGAAGCCGGCCGGTGAGATGAGAATCGAGCCGGGCTTCGGATGCGCCGCGAGCGCCGTCTGCGCGGCCGCGAAGATGTGGCCGAAGCCGCCCAGCTTGAGCGGGATGACGATGATCGCGACGATGATCGTCACGTAGATCAAGGTGTCCTTGACCAGCGCGATGATGGCCGGCGCGCGCAGGCCGCTGGTGTACGTGTACGCGGCCAGGATGACGAACGCGACGATCAGCGGGAGGTCGGCGGCCAGACCGCTGCCGGTGATACCCATCGTGGCCAGCACGACCTGGATGCCGACCAGCTGCAGCGCGATGTACGGCATCGTCGCCAGGATGCCGGTCAGGGCGATGGCCAGCTCGAGGCCGCGGCTGCCGTAGCGGCCGTGGACGAAGTCGGCCGGCGTGACGAAGCGGTGCCGGTGACAGACCGCCCACAGGCGCGGCATGAAGACCAGCGCGATCGGATAGATCAGCACCGTGTACGGGACGGCGAAGAAGCCGATCGCGCCGCTGCCGAACATCAGCGCCGGCACGGCGATGAACGTGTACGCCGTGTAGAGGTCGCCGCCCAGCAAGAACCAGACGATGACCGTCCCGAAGCGGCGGCCGCCCAGGCCCCACTCGTTGAGGTCGCTCAGGTTGCCGCGGCGCCAGCGCGCGGCCCAGAACCCGAGCACGGTGACGACCAGGAAGAGCAGGATGAAGACCGTCAGCGCGACGCCGTCGATCATTGCCGTTCCTCACGGGTCGCGAGGTAGACGATCCACGTCAACCCGGCGCTCAGGACCAGCCACAGGAACTGGTACCAATAGAAGAAGGGAAAGCCCCACAGCGCGGGCGTCGCCGTCAGATAGACTGGGGCGAGCAGCGCGATGAACGGGATGAGGAGCAGGAAGTACCAGCGCCAGCGCATGCGTTTTCCTTTCCCCGTCGGGAAGATTTGGCTCGGTTGGGCGGCTCGGTAGAAGGACCGCGCCGGGGGGCCTCGGAATGTTGCTCGACCCCCGCCTCCCACGTCGGTCGAGGGCGCGCGCCATGTCGTCGGCACAAGTTCCGGGTTTTCTCCCGAGTCAGTCCGGCCTCCACTTCCCGAACAGTTGGAACAAGGGCACCAACTACCCCGTCGTGACGCTGCCCGTCATCGGGACCGTCGCCTCGCAAGACGCCAACAAGGGCCTATGCGGCGGCTTCGTCATGACGGCGCTCGACATGTTTCTGCACGCGCCGCGGCTCTTGCCGCCCAACGACACGACCAATCCGCCCGATCCGTCGCCGCTCTTCAACTACCTCTCCTCGCGGTTGCTCGACAGTCTCGACGCCAACGGTCCCAAAGACGTGCAGTGGACGCAGGTACAAGATCACGACGTCACCATCGAGCTCGAAGGCGCCGGCCTCTCGAAGCGCATGATCGAAACGGAGTGGCCCGCCATCAAGGCCGACATCGACGCCGGCAGACCCTCGCCGCTCTCGCTGGTCGCGAAGCCGTGGTGCGGCCCGGGCGACGTGAAAGGCATCATCGCGGCGCTGAGCGAGTCGCATCAGGTCTTGGCGTGGGCGTACGATCTCGACGCGCAGAACAATCTGACGTTGAAGGTCTACGACCCCAACGACCCCTTCAACAACGACGCCGAGATCAGGATGAACGTCGGCGGTCCGACGACGGAAACGATCGCGATCTCGTGTCCCTCCATCTCGCAGCACTTGAACGGAGCGCAGATTCGCGGCGTCTTCCGCTCGGCGTACGGCTTGAAGGACCCCTCGGCGCTCGCGCAGCCGCACATCCCGTTCATGACGTGGGCCGGAAACTTCGGCGGTCAGGACAGTCTGCTGCTCTACAATCCGCCGAGCAACAATTGGTGGCTCGGTACGTTTTCCGCCGGCACCCTGACCTGGACGAACGTGGACAATACGGCCGGCTTCGGGAACGTCTCGGGCGACCAGTTCTGGGTCGGCAACTTCATCACGGCCGGATCGAGCGACATCCTGTTCTACAACGCGTACGACAACAATTGGTGGATCGGCAGCTTCTCGGGTTCCGGCTCGAACGCGAAGCTCAGTTGGTCGCTGGCCGCCAATACGGCCGGATTCGGCAACATCTCGAGCCCGCCGCCCGCGCACCGGTTCTGGGTCGGGGCGTTCGACGGCAGCGGCAAGGACAACATCCTGTTCTTCAATCAGTACGACGCGAACTGGTGGCTGGGGCAGTTCGACGCGACCGGCAAGATCACGTGGAAGCTCGCGACGAACTCGAAAGGGTTCGGCGGCGGTGAGGCGAGCGGGCTGTTCTTCGTCGGACACTTCTCGAGCCAGACCGCGGACAGCGTTCTGTTCTACCATCCGGGCGACGGCAATTGGTTCTTGGGCAGCTTCAACGGGACGACGATGACGTTCGCCCAGGTCGGCAACACGGTGGGATTCGGCGACATCTCGGCGCCGCCGCCGGTGCATCGGTTCTGGGTGGGCAACTTCGTCGGCGGCGAGTTCGATCAAGTGCTGTTCTTCAACCAGCCCGACGAGAACTGGTGGGTCGGAGCGTTCGTCGGCGGTCAGATGAAGTGGGGCGTCGCCAACAACAGCGCCACGCAATTCGGCGGCGGCGAGGCGACGGGCGTGTTCTTCCAAGGCAAGTTCAACGGCAGCGAAGCGATCTTGTTCTATCACCCGGACGACGCGAACTGGTTCCTCGGGACGTTCTCGGCGTACAACATCTCGTGGATGCTCGTCGACAACAGCTCCGGCTTCGGCTACATCGCGAACGACCTGTTCTTCACCGGGACCTTCGGGACGCCGAACACGACGGTCGTGTTCTTTCACGAAGACGGCCACTGGTGGCAGGGGACGGTGGCGCGCCAATCGACGACGTGGAAGCTCGTCGCGGCGACCGCGGGCAAGGCGTGGTGACGGACTAGCCGTCACGGCGGCGCCAGGCCTTCGAGGGCGCCGTCTCGCACCAGACGAGGAATGTTCGCGCGACCGTTCGCCCTGGCGTCGGCCGTCCTCGCCGCCGTGCTGCTCGGCCCCGCGAGCGCGGTGCCGGCGCGGCCGCCGACGCTCGTCATCGACGGCGATCCCAACTCGCTCGACACGATCCTGAACACGCCCTTCGGCTGGTCGTTGGGCCCACTCACGCAAGGCTACCTGTTCCTGGTCGACGACCGCGGCCGGTTGGTCCCGGACCGCGCATTGCGCGTGCCGACACAAGCCAACGGATTGATCTCGCGCGACGGGCGCACGATCGTGTACGAGATTCGCACCGGCCGCTGGAGCGACGGCGCGCCGTTCGACGCCCGCGACGTCGTTTTCACCGTCGCGGCGTTGCGCGATCCGCGCACCGCCGTGCCGGACACGTCGGCCGTCGCGCCGATCGTGAGCGTCGCGGCGCCGCGTCCCGACCGGCTCGTCGTGCACCTGCGGCGTCCGTGGGCGCCGTTCGTCGCCTCGTTCCTCACGCTCGGCGCGAACGATCCGTTCGCGATCCTCCCGCGCCACCTCGTTGCCGCGCTGCCGTCGTTGAACCACAGCGTGCTCGACACGCAACCGGTGGGCTTGGGCCCCTTCCGCCTCACGCGCTGGGTGCGCGGGCAGCGGTTGGAGTTCGAGCGCAACCCGTACGCGTGGCGTCACGCGCGCAGCGACCGAGTCGTCGTGCAGATCGTCCCGGCGGCGCCGACCCGTCTGGTCGAGCTGCTGGCCGGCGACCTCGATGCGGTGCCCCTGACCGGGCTGCAAATCGACGCCGCGCGCGCCCGCGGATTGCGGCTCGTCGCGACCACGACCAACCTGATCGACTATCTGGAATGCAACCTGCGTCGGCCGGCGCTGCGCGCGGCACGGGTGCGCCGCGCGCTGGCGCAGGCGATCGACCGCGCCCGCTTGGCACGCACGATCTATCGCGACGCGCTGGTCCCCGGTGACGGCGTGCAGCTCGATCGCACCTTCGACGGCCGGCGTCCGCTGCCGCGCTACGATCCGCTCGCCGCTGCGCGCGTGCTCTCGCCGTTGCACCTGCATCTCGACCTCGCGATCGCCGGCGACTGGCGGCGCAGCGCCGACGCCGCGATCGAGATCGCCGACGACCTGCGGCGGGCCGGCGTGGCGACGACGATCCGCTCGTCGACCGAAGCGACGTTCTGGGGCGCGCGCGACGCGGGCGGTGTGCTCGAAAACGGCCGCTTCGATCTGGCGTTGACGTCGTGGTCGCCGACGCTCGATCCCGACCGTTCGTACCTGTTCGGCTGCGCCGCGGTTCCGCCGCTGGGCGGCAACGCGATGGGCTGGTGCGATCCGGCCTTCGATCGCGCCGAAGCGGCGGGTGCGGCGGCCTACGATCCGGCCGTGCGCGCGCGCTGGTATCGCACGGCCGGCGACATCCTGGCCGACCAGGTCCCGATCATCCCGCTCGGACTCGAGCGCAGCGTGTACGCCGTCGCGCCGCGTCTGTTCGACTTTCGGCCAAACCCGCTGGGCCGCGATTTTTGGAACGCATGGGAGTGGGCGGTCGCCCCCTAGGCGAAAGGACGCCGGATGCGCGAGGCGACCGCCGTTCGACCCTCGGGGCTTGATCGTTTCTTCGGCATCGCCGCCGCCGGATCGACGATCCCGCGTGAGGTGCGGGCCGGACTGACGACGTTCCTGACGATGTCGTACGTCCTGTTCGTCAACCCTGCGGTCCTCGGCAACGCGATCACCGGCATCCCGGACGGCTTCGCCAAGCTGCTCGTCGTGACGGCGCTGGCCGCCGCGATCGGCAGCCTGTTGATGGGACTGATCGCGCGCTATCCGTTCGCCCAGGCACCCGGCATGGGGCTCAACGCGTACTTCGCCTACACGGTCGTGCTGGGGCAGAAGATCCCGTGGCAGACGGCGCTCGGGGCCGTGTTCGTCTCGGGCTCGATTTTCGTGCTGCTCTCGGTGCTCGGCGTCCGACAAGCGGTCGTGCGCGCGATCCCGTGGGCGCTCAAGAACGCGGTCACCGCCGGCATCGGCGCCTTTCTCGCGTTCCTCGGCCTCAAGAACGCCGGCATCGTCGTCCCCAATCCCGCCACCTTCGTGACGCTGGGAACGCTTACGGCCGCGCCCGCGCTGATCACGTTCGCCGGGCTGGTCGTCACCGCGGCGCTGCTCGCGCGCCGCATCCCCGGTGCGGTGCTGTACGGCATCATCGGCGCGACCCTGCTGGGCGTCGTCACGCACGCGGCGGTCTACCCGGGGCCGCACGACACGCTGGTTCCGTTCGCCGGTTTCTCGAACGGCGTCGTCGCCACGCCGATGTGGCCGAGCGGCCTGGTCGGCGCGCTCGATTTGCGCGCCGCGCTCGGCCTGGGCGTGGCGGTCGTGGTGTTCACGTTCTTCTTCGTCGACTTCTTCGACGCGACCGGGACGCTCGTCGGTCTGGCCGCGCGGGCCGGCGTCCTCGACGAGAACGGCGACATGCCGCGGGCGCGGCGCACGTTCGCCTGCGACGGCTTGGCCGCGATGGTCGGCGCGGCGCTCGGCACCAGCACGACGACGGCCTACATCGAGAGCGCCAGCGGCATCGCCGAGGGCGGCCGGACCGGACTGGTCGCGGTGACGGTCGGCCTGCTGTTCCTGTGCTCGACGGTGCTGTGGCCGCTGGCCGGCGTGATCCCGGCGGCGGCGACCGCGCCGGCGCTGATCGTCGTCGGCGCGATGATGCTGCAGAGCCTGCGCAACGTCGACTGGGACGACTACGCGCTGGTCATCTCGGTCTTCCTGACGATCATCGCCATGCCGCTGACGTTCTCGATCGCCAACGGCGTGAGCTTCGGCGTGATCGCCTACGCCGCCATCATGCTGCTGAGCGGGCGCGGCAAGGCCGTCGCCCCGCTGCTCTACGTCGTCGCGGTGCTGCTGCTGATCCGCTACATCTGGCTGGCCGGCGGCTAGCGAACCGTCCCCGGTGTGCGGCGCGCGACGTACGCGATCGCCAGCACGATCGGAACCACGAGCAGCAGGGCGTGCTCGAGCCGTGCGGCCGACCACGCCGCCGCCGCGCCGCCGCCGCAGTAGAAGACGACGAGGGCGGCCAGGATGACCAACCGCCGCTGCGCTCCATCGCGGTCCTTGCCGAGCAGCATGTCGCCGATGGCGACGCCGATTTGCGTGTAGTGCCCGGTGACGAAGCTCGTGTTGAGCTTCACGCCGGCAAAGGTCGTGATCGCCTGATTCTGCAGGCCCATCGCGAACGCGATGACGTCGAGCTGCACCGCGTGTCCGTGTACGAACGAGGCGGCGGCGAGCGTCGCCGCTTCGGCTGAGAGCGGGACGACACACGAGGTGCGCGTGCGCAGCAGCGAGGCGATCGTCGCGCCGACGGCCAGCGATGCGATCGCGCCTAACGACCGCTCGATCATCGTCGCGTCGCCGTGATAGGCCGCGATGCCGAGCAGGACGGTGTTGCCGGTCTGGTTCGCGGCGAAGGCGCCCCAGCGCACGTAGGCGATGCCGTCGCAGAAGCCGGCCACCAGCGCCAGCGCTGCCGCGAGTGCGGCCGCCTGCCGCGTCTGGGGTGCGGTCATGGTGGAGCGGTTCTCGATCGCCTCCGGCGAAGCATCCGCACATGACGACACGAGGAGCATTCCTGGGGGCCGGCACCGCCACGCTGGCCGCGGCGTCGGCGCTCGCCGGGACGCCGGCGACGGCGTTCGCCGCGAGCGGGCCATCGCCGTTCGACTTTCCGGCGATCGCCGCCGCGTTGGCGCGGCCGGCGACCCACCGGCAGGTCATCGGCACGGCGAAAGTGGCCGACGGCGACGTGCTGCACTATGCGCTCAACACGCTCAACGCCTACGACTTCGACTACGGCGAGCCCGGCGTGACGCACGTCGCGGCCGTGTGCTACGGCTCCGGCGTCGCCTTGCTCGTCGACGACGCGGCGTGGGCGAAGTATAAAATCGCGAGCATCCTGCAGCGCCGTGGCGACGCGGTGTCGCGGCCCGGGTCCGCGACGGCGAACCCGTTTCTGGCAGCGACCTCGTCGCTCGACCCGCACGACGCGCCGAGCGCGCCGCACGGGTTCTATCACGACGGCTCGCTGACGGCGCTGGCCAAGCGCGGCGCGTCGTTCTTCGCCTGCAACAACGCCCTGACCGGACTGGCGAACGCGATCGCGCTGACCTACAGCATCTCGAGCGACCCGGTCGAGGTCGTGCTGGCCGACCTGCGCCGGCATCTGGTCCCGGGCGCGCTGCTCGTTCCGGCCGGCGTCGCCGCCGTCAACCAGGCGCAAGAGGCGAAGTTCACCCTGTTCTTGGTGACCGCGTAGCGGTCGCGCCTACTGCGCGAGCACCGGGACGTCGCCGGTGTTCCCGGTCAGCAGCCGCACCGTGTCGAGCGACATCGCCAGCGAGGTCTTGAAGGCGCGTCCGAAGGTGTAGAGCGAGAGGCTGTAGGGATCGAGGCCCGGTGCGGTCGCATCCATGCGCACCAGCGCCAGCGGGACGTCGGGCGAGAGCCACAGCTCGAAGGTGTGCAGCCGTCCGTCCAGCGCGTGGTCGTAGCGGCCCGCGACGCGCGTCGTCGTCACCGTCGTGTTGCGCATCGTGAGGCGCTCGTGCCCGACGGCGGTGACCCGCGCCGGTCGCGGATCGTAGAGCGTCTTCGCGTCCAACAGCAGGAGCGGCGCCGCCGCCGGACCGACGCCGTCGCCCCAGCGGGTCATCATGTTGCTCGAACGGGCGACGTAGACCGCGGCCGCGTACGGCGTGAAGACGTTCGAAAAGTGCCGCTGGCTGAGGTAGATCTTCTTGAGCGTGTTGGGATTGCACGCGTGATCGCCGTTGCCGACCTGCGTCTCGACGTACCGGCGCGCGACGTCCCGGTCGTGCTCGTCGCCGAAGCCGATCTGCTTGTCGTACTGCGCGCCGAAGCCGAGCTCGTATTGCACGACGTCGCCGGCGGTCGCGCTCGGATAGGCGGCCAACAGACCGGCCAGGGTCACGCGTGTTCCCAGCCGCGGCGTCTGCGCCATCGCCCTGCCGCCGGCCGTCAGGGCCAGCGTCGCCGCCGTTCCGCCGATGAAGCTCGCTCGCCGCATGGCCGCGCCCTCCCGCGGCTTACGTTCCCGCGATCAGCGCCAGGTCCCGCTCGAGGACGTCGACCGGGATCGGGCCCTTGTAGTAGGCCCGGACCACGCCGCGGCGGTCGACGAAGATGCTGGTCGGGATCTGGTGTGCTCGGTAGCTCGCCTCCAACTGGCCCTGGTCGATTCCGAGCGGGTAGCGCATCCCCATCTGGTGCGCGAAGCGGCTGACGGTCTGGGGCGGCTCTTGCTCGTCGACGCCGAGGTACGCGACGCGCGGCCCGTAGCGCGCGTAGCTGCGCACGATGCCGGGCAGCTCGATGCGACACGGCCCGCACCAGCTGGCGAAGACGTTGATGAACAGTGGCCGGCCGCGAAAGCGACGCGCGCTGACCGGCGTGCCGTCGAGGCCGTCGACGACGAAGTTCGGCGCCGGCCGTCCGACCGCCGCGACCAGCGGCGCGGCGAACGCGACCTGCGCGGCGTCGGCGTTCACCCCAGATCCTCGCGGCGAATGCGCGTGTACTCCGGGCGGATCGCCGGCAACTGCACGAGCTTGGCGAGCGCGGCGTCGAAGTTGCGCTCGCGGGTGCGGTGGGTGAGGATGACGATGTCGGTCTCGCCGAGCGTGTCGCCCGGGCCTTGCTGCAGCATCGCGTCGATCGAGATGCCGGCGTCGGCCAGCGTGCGCGCGATGTCGGCCAGCACGCCGACCTGATCGGTGACGCGCACCCGCAGATAGTAGGACGTCTCGACGTCGCCGATCGGCAGGATGCGCACGTCGCTGAGCGACTCGGGCTGGAACGCCAGGTGCGGGACGCGCTCTTCCGGTTCGGCGCGCATCAGCCGGGTGACGTCGATGACGTCGGCCAGCACCGCCGACGCGGTCGGATCGGCGCCGGCACCGGCGCCGTAGTAGAGCGTGACGCCGGCGGCGTCGCCCTTCACGAGCACGGCGTTCATCGCGCCGTTGACGCTGGCGATGAGCCGTTCGGCCGGAATCAGCGTCGGATGGACCCGCAGCTCGATCCCCTCGGGCGTGCGTTTGGTGATCGCCAGCAGCTTGATGCGGTAGCCGAGCTCTTCGGCGTAGGTGATGTCGCGATCGGTCAGCTGCGTGATGCCTTCGACGTAGGCCTTGTCGAACTGCACCGGGATGCCGAACCCGATCGCCGAGAGCAGCGTGAGCTTGTGCGCCGCGTCAATCCCCGCGACGTCGAAGGTCGGATCCGCTTCGGCGTAGCCGAGGCGCTGCGCTTCGGCCAGCACGGTCGCGAACGGCAGCTTCTTGGCACGCATCTCGGAGAGGATGAAGTTGCTGGTACCGTTGACGATGCCGGCGATCCACTCGATGCGGTTGGCGGCCAAGCCTTCGCGGATGACCTTGATGGTCGGGATGCAGCCGGAGACGGCTCCTTCGAACGCGACCATCACGCCGTTGGCGCCGGCGGCGGCGAAGATCTCGTTGCCGTGGAGCGCGAGCAGCGCCTTGTTGGCGCTCACGACGTGCTTGCCGTGCGCGATCGCCGCCAGCACGGCGTCCTTGGCAACGGTCGTGCCGCCGATCACCTCGACGACGATGTCGATCGACGGATCCGCGACCGCGCGCACGAGATCGGTGACGATCGGGACGTCGGGTCCGACGACGGCGCGCGCCTTGGCCACGTCGCGCGCGCCGACCCAGGCGACCTCGATCCGTCGTCCGGCGCGCCGGGCGATCTCTTCACGATTGCGCTCGAGGACGCGATACGTACCGCCGCCGACGGTCCCGATCCCGAGCAGGCCGATTCGCACCGGTTGCATCGGGCGCTTCTTCCGGAGGCGACGCGGCCGACCTTGTTCAGCGTGCGAGGTGCTCGCCGAGCGCGTCCAGGAATGCGTCGGCGTCGAACAGCTCGCCCAGCGCGCGGGCACCCGGCGCGCCGGCGCCCGCGCACAGACGGGTCGCGGTTTCCACCACCAGCGGCGCGCTGACCGCGTAGATGTCGCGTCCGCGCACGCGCGCGCGGCGTTCGGCGCCGTCCTTGCGCGCGAGCGCTTCCAGCACGAAGCGTTGCGTGGAGCGCCCGCGTTCGTCGGCGGCGAGCGGCTCGGGCGTCGCGCCATCGCGCACGTCGCGCAGTGCGTTCTCGCTCAGGAAGCTGCGCAGCGTCGACACGTTGAGATGGTGCGCCATCAGGACGATCTCGCTGAACGGCATCGGCACCAGCTGCACGGTGCCGAACGGCGCGCCGGCGTCCCACCCGCCGTGCCTGCCGGGCTGCAGCACCGCCAGGGTTCCGTGCTCGCGAACCAAACGCGCGAACGCGTTGCGCGCGCCGGTCTCGCGGGTGCCGCGCGTCGGCCACCAGTGGTCGAGCGCGATCCGCAGCTCGACCTCGTCGGCTTGCGCCCAATCGCCCAGCGCGCTGGTCGCCACCAGATCGCCCAGGCCGCCGAAGAAGCCCGCGGCGGGCGCGAGCACGATGCCCGCCGCGCGCGCCGGCGCGTCGAACGCAAGGAAGGTCGAGAGCGCGCTCATCTGCTCGGCGGTCAGGTCGACGTAGTGGATGCGCGCGCGCAGGGCGGCAGCGATAACGGGCACGGCCGTGTCGAGGAACGGTCCGGCGCAGTGGATGACCGCGTCGGTGCCGGCGAGCGCGCGATCGAGCGCGAGCGGGTCGTCGATCGCCGCCACGCGGGTCTGCACGCCGGGCGCCGCGGCGAGCGCCGCCAGCTTGGCCGGGACACGGCCGATGGCCACGGCGGGGATGCCGCGCCGCACGAGCTCCGCCAGGACGAAGCGGCCGGTGTGTCCCGTCGCGCCGACGACTGCGATGGTCATGGAACCCTCCCGATACAGACCGGTCTGTTGCGCTGGAGCTTGCATTAAAACAGACAGGTCTGTATCATATCAAGCATGGCCACGACCGATCCGCGCGAGCGCATCCTCGCCACCGCCGCGGAGCTGTTCTATCGCGAGGGGGTCCACGCGGTCGGGGTCGACCGGGTCGTCGAGGTCGCCGGGGTCGCCAAGACGAGCCTGTACCGCCACTTCGGCACCAAGGACGAGCTGATCGCGGCCTTCCTGCGTCGCGAGGACGAGGACTTCTGGGCGCACTGGGACGCCGTCGCGCGCGCGCACGCGGGCGACCCGCACGCCGAGCTCGACGCGCACATGGCCTGGATCGGGGAGCGCCTCGCGCGGCCCAACTACCGCGGCTGTCCGCAGTTGAACGTCGCGGCCGAGTTCCCGGCCGCCGATCACCCCGCCCGCGTCGTCGCGGCCGCCCACAAACAGGCCCTGCGCGGGCGCCTCGAAGCGATCGCGCGCCGGCTCGAGGTCGCGCATCCCGCCGAGCTCGCCGCGCAGCTGCTGGTGCTGATCAACGGCGCCTTCGTCAGCGCGCAGGTGCTCGCGGCCGACGAGGCCACGCCGGTCCTGCGCGCCGCGGCTCAGGCGCTCGTCGCCGCCGCCCGCTGACGCGCCGCGAAGTCGACGTACCAGTCGAGCGCGCGCGGGTCCATCATCGCGTCGGGACTGGCGGCTTTGTCCGGCGGCGTCCCACCGAGGATGCGGCGGACCGGAATCTCCATCTTCTTGCCGGTCAGCGTGTAGGGGATCGCGTCGACGGCGTGCACCTCGTCGGGGACGTGGCGCGGGCTGCAGTCGGCGCGCAAGGTCGCCGCGATCCGCGCGCGCAGCTCGTCGTCGAGCACCGCGCCCGGCGCGAGCCGCACGAACAGCGGCATCCAGAACGCGCCGCCGGGCTGCTCGAGGCAGACGATCAGACTGTCCGCGATCGCGTCGAGCCGTTCGATGGCGCGATAGATCTCGGCCGAACCGATGCGCACGCCGAACCGGTTGAGCGTCGCGTCGGACCGGCCGTAGATGTACGCGCCGCCGCGCCGGTTGATCTTGATGAAGTCGCCGTGCCGCCACACGCCCGGGAAGCGCTCGAAGTACGTTTCGCGGTAGCGCCGGTCGCCGGGATCGTTCCAGAAGAAGAGCGGCATCGAGGGCGCGGGGCTGGTCACGACCAGCTCGCCGACCTCGTCGATCACTTCCTGGCCGTCCTCGTTCCAGGCGTGGACGTCCATGCCGAGCAGTCGCGCTTGGATCTCGCCCGCGCGCACCGGCAGCATCGGCGTACCGCCGACCAGGCCCGCGCACAGCTCGGTCCCGCCCGAGGGTGAGGTCACGGCGAGATCGGCCTTGACGTTCTGGTAGAACCACGCGGTCGATTCCGGCGTCACCGGCGAGCCGGTCAGCAGCACGCCGCGCAGCGCGGAGAGATCGAAGCGCTCGCGCGGCACGATGCCGGCTTTCTGCATGATCTGCACGTAGGTCGGGCTGGCGCCGAAGGTGGTCGCGCGGCTTTGTTCCGCGAGTCGCCAGAGCAGCTCCGGTCCCGGATACGCCGGATGACCGTCGTAGAGCACGATCGACGAGCCGGCCAACAGCGCCGAGCACAGCGCGTTGAACATCATCCAGCCGGTCGTGGTGTAGAAGAACATCCGCGTCGCGGGGCTGAGGTCTTGCGCCAGCACCGTGCTCTTGAGGTGCTCGGCGACCAGGCCGGCATGACCGTGCACGATCGCCTTCGGCAAGCCGGTCGTGCCGGACGAGAACAGGATCCACAGCGGGTGCTGCGCGTCGACGCGCTCGAACGCGAACGCGTCGGCCGCGACCGGCGCGCCGGCGAGCAGCTCGTCCCAGCGCAGCGCACCGTCGACCGGCGGCGTGGTCGCGTCGGGGCGCAGGTACGGCAGCCACACCACCGTCCGGACCGTCGGCAGCTCGGCGAGGATGGTGCGAATCTCGGCGGCGCGATCGAAGTCCTTGCCGCCGAAACGGTACCCGTCGGCGACCAGCAGCACGGCCGGCTCGATCTGCGCGAAGCGGTCGATGACGGTGCGCGCGCCGAACTCCGGCGCCGCCGACGACCAGACCGCGCCGATCGCGATCGTCGCCAGCATCGCGACCACCGTCTCGGGAATCGTCGGCATGTACGCCGCGACGCGGTCGCCGGGCTGCACGCCCAGCGCGCGCAGGTGCGTCGCGACCTGTCGCACCTGCGCCGCCAGCTCGTGCCAGGTCGTCGTCGCCAGCGGGCGCAGCTCGGAGCTGTGCACGAGCGCCACCTCGTCGGCGGGCGCGCTCTCGGCGCGGCGCAACGCGTGCTCGGCGTAGTTGACGCGCGAGCCGGCGAACCAGATCGCGCCGGGCATCGTGCGGCGGTCGACGACCTGCGCGTACGGCGCGTCGGAGCGGATCGCGAAGAACGCCCAGATCGCGCTCCAGAAACCGTCGAGGTCGGTCACCGACCAGCGCCAGAGCTCTTCGTACGACGCGACGCGCACGCCGCGTTCGGCGGCCAGCCAGCGCACGAATCGTGCGACCTGGCTGGCCTCCACCGCCGCGGGGTCCGGGGTCCAGAGGAGCGTCCCTTCCGTCATCGGGACCCGGACTTCGCGGCGGTCGGGGTTGTTACTGCGCCGACGCGGTGGTCGCGGGCAGTGCGTAGGTGAAGACGGCCGAGGTCGGCGGAACGTTCTTCAGCCACGGGGTGAACGGCAGGAAGACGAGCGGGAAGACGCCGCCCTGTCCGACCGATACCGCGATGTACTGCTTGCCGCCGAGCAGGTAGCTGATCGGCGGAGCGGTGATGCCGCTGCCGGTCGGCGCCGACCACAGCTCCTTGCCGGTTAGCTCGTCGAACGCGTCGAGCTTGCCGTCCATCTCGCCGACGAAGACGAGCCCGCCCTTCGTGGCGAGCGCGCCGCCGAACGCCGGCGAGCGGAAGTGGTGTTTCCACACCTTCGTGCCGGTGGTCAGATCCCAGGCCGAGATGCTGCCGGCGAACGCGCCCGGTCCGCCCGGCAGGCCGCCGAAGTTCAGCGCGCCTTTCTTCGGGTGCAAGTCGACGGTCTTCTCGGGCGTGACCGTCTGCCAGCTCTCCAGGGCCGGAACGAACAACAGGTGATGGACCGGATCGTATGCGGGCGGCTCCCAGTTCGCGCCGCCGATCACGGCCGGGTAGAGCGCGAACGGCTTGTGCGCCTTCGCGGTCGCGAGCTGTTGCCGGTTGATGGTGATGACGCCGTCGCGCGAGACGCTGGCCCAGTTGACCTTGTCCAGGTACTGCACCGCGTACACCAGCTTGCCGGTATGGCGGTTGAGCACGTAGAGGTAGCCGTTGCGATCGGCTTGCACCAGCGCGGGAACCCGCTTGCCGGCGATCGGAATGTCGGCCAGCACCGGTTGCCCGACCGCATCGTAGTCGTAGAAGTTGTGCGGGGTGAACTGGTAGTACCACTTCATCGCGCCGGTGTCGGCGTTGAGCGCCAGCATCGAGCTGGTGTAGAGCAGCGAACCCTTGATGCCGTTGGGATCCCAGTCGGGATTCGGATTGCCCACGCCCCAGTAGAGGGTGTTCGTCTTGGCGTCGTACGCGCCCGGCAGCCAGGTCGCGCCGCCGCCGCGTTCCGCGTTGCCCGGGATACCCCAGGTGTCGTAGCCCGGCTCGCCCTTGGACGGGATCGTGTAGTGCTTCCAGAGCAGCTTGCCGGTCGCGCCGTCGTACGCCGCGATGAAGCAGCGGGTCGGGAACTCACCGCCGCCGA
Source organism: Candidatus Sulfotelmatobacter sp. (assembly GCA_035504415.1). Lineage (NCBI taxonomy): Bacteria > Pseudomonadati > Acidobacteriota > Terriglobia > Terriglobales > Candidatus Korobacteraceae > Candidatus Sulfotelmatobacter > Candidatus Sulfotelmatobacter sp. The sequence goes on from DATJRY010000017.1 coordinate 321,147, forward strand.
CGCCGGTGATCAGCATGTTCTTGACCGGCAGCGGTGGGCTGGTGATCGTGTAGGCGTCGTTGACGTTGGCGACCGTCGTGTTCCACACGACCTTGCCGGTCTTCTGGTCGAGTGCGACCAGATGCGCGTCGAGCGTGCCCATCACGACGGTGTTGCCGAACGGCGTCACGCCGCGGTTGTCGTAGTTGCAGCACGAGTGCGGGAACGCGGCCGGCGAGAGCGGATAGACGTAGCTCCACAGCTTCTTGCCGGTCTTCGCGTCGAGCGCGTAGACGGCGGATTTGCCGGTCGTCACGAACATCACGCCGTGGATGACGATCGGCGTGGCTTCCATGCCGATCGGCGGACCCAAGACGTTCTTCCACGCCGTTCCGAGCGTGTTGACGTTCGCGGTCGAGATCTGGGTGAGCGGACTATAGCGGTGGCCCGAGAGCGTGCGGGCGTAGACCGGCCAGGTGGCGCCGTCGCCGCTGGTGGTCTGCGCGAGCGCGCTGCCGGCGGGGACGAGCAGCGCGCCGGCGATCACGGTGGAGAGAACGGATCGTAGGAGTGATGCGGTCACACGATTCTCCCTGATAGAACGAGTGCGCGGCGAGCGGGCCGTGAGTGAAACCCGTCACCGCCGGCTGCCGCAGGAAGAGGAAACTTCCTTCGCCGGATGCCTTCGCGTCGAAGAGGGCGGCTCCCCCGCACGGCGTACAAGGGCGCGGTGCATCGCTCGTTCGTGCCCCTGACGGCGCTGGGCGCCGTCCTGCTCTCGGCCGCCGCGCTCGCCGCGACGCCCGCGCCCGCTCCGTACACGGCCGCGCAAGCGGCGCAGGGTGCCAAACTGTTCGCCGCCCGCTGCAGCACGTGTCACGGCGCCCAACTGCAAGGTGTGAGCGCACCCTCACTGCTGAGCGCGAACGTGGCCGGGTCCCCGAGCGCGTCCGAAGTGTACGCCGTCCTTTCGACCCAGATGCCGGCCGACGCGCCGGGTTCACTCAAACCGGCGTCATACGCGGCGATCATGGCGTTCTTGCTGAAGGCGAACCACCATCCGGCGAGCGGCACCTCGCCGCTCACGGACGCAAAAGCGAAGGCGCTCACGTTGCCGTACTAGCCGCGGCTGGGTACGCCGACTGCATGCGTTCTGTGAAAATCCCCACGATGCGAGCACTCGCCGTTGCCGCGGCCCTGGCCGCGGCGCCGTCGGTCGCGTTCGCGCAAACGACGATCTTCACGCAAGATCCGCCGCCGAAGGCCGTGCAGCAAGCCGCGCAGCGATCCGCGACGCAGCCAACCGCGATGAAGAAGAAGGCCCCCGCGAAGGCGACGACGACCGCCAAGGCGCGCACCGCCGCGAAGGCGGCGCGCCCCGCGAGCGGTTAGAGCAGCTTCGCCAAGTTGGCGGCGAACTCGGCGACGGTCTTCTTGGCGACGCCCTCGATGAGGCGGCCGCCGACCGTCGCCACGATGCCGCTGATCTGCGCGTCGGTGTGCAGGGTGACGTGCGTTTTCCCGCCGGTGTCGGTCGCCTGCGAGACGACGCTGGCCTTGACGCCGCCGCGCCCCCGCGACTCATTGCCCTGCACGCGCAAGCGTGCGGTGTGCGTCGCCTCGTCGAACTCCTCGACGTAGATCGTCGCGCCGTAGTCGACCGCGACCGGGCCCGCCTTGACCTTGACCGTCGCCTTGTACGTCTTGTCGTCGACGACGTCGGTGATCTTGGCGTTGGGGATGCAGCTCGCGACCTTGGTGACGTCCTTGAGCAGCGGCCAAACTTTGTCGACCGGGGCATCGACGTCGAACGAGTCGTCGATGATCATGACAGGCTGACCGTCGAGCGCGGGACGTGCACGGGCAAACTCCCTTCGGAGAGGCGGCCGCCGCTGCGACCCTCGCGCAGGGCGACGATCTCGGCGGCGATCGAGATCGCGGTCTCTTCCGGCGTGCGCGCCCCGATGTCCAGGCCGATCGGCGCGCTGACGCGCGCGATGTCGGCTTCGCCGATCCCGGCCGCGCGCAGCGCTGCGAGCCGGTTGGCGTGGGTGCGGCGGCTGCCCATGGCACCGATGTAGCCGGCGCTGGTGCGCACGGCGACCTCCAGCAGCGGGATGTCGAACTTGACGTCGTGCGTGAGCACGATCAGCGCGCTGCGTTCGTCGACGCGCGCGCCGCGCAGGTACTCGTCGGGCCACGCGACGACGATCTCGTCGGCGTCCGGGATGCGCTGCTTGGTGGCGAAGATCGGCCGGGCGTCGACGACGACGACGCGATAGCCCAGGTATTTGCCGATGCGCGCCATCGCGCGCGAGAAGTCGATCGCGCCGAAGATGTACATGCTCGGTGCCGGCGCGTAGGCGGCGATGAAGACGCGCACCTCCATGCCGATCGGCTCGCCGTCCTCGCCGAAGCTGCGCAGCGTGTTCTGCCCCAGCGCGAGCTGGGCGCGCGCTTCGGCGACGGCCGCTTCGTTCAGCCCCCTGGTCCCCAGATCGCCGAACACCTCGTCCTTGAAGACGAGTAGCTTGGCGCCGGCGTGCTCGCCGTCCAACCGCGTGACCAGCGCGACCGGCGTGTCGGTGCGCAGCGCGGCCGCGAAGCGGTCGAAGATCACCAGTCCAACCGTTCGACGAAGACGTGGATGGTGCCGCCGCAGGTCAATCCGACCGAGATCGCGTCGGCGTCGCTGATGCCGTAGGTCACCAGGCGCGGGCGGCCGGTCGCGATCGCGTCCTGCGCCTCTTCGTAGACGGCCGACTCGACGCACCCGCCGCTGACCGAGCCGGCGACCTCGCCGCGCTCGTTGACGGCCAGCGCCGAGCCGGGATCGCGCGGCGCGGAGCGCTCGACCCCGACGACGGTCGCGATCGCGACCCGCTGGCCTTCCCCTCGCCAGCGCTCGATCGCGTCCAGCACGTCGGTCATACGGTGGTTCTCCCTTCGATGGCGTCGGCCACGGCGTCCAACGTCCGCACGTTATGACCCGAGACGAAGGCGTCGAGATACGGCAGAGCGGCCGCCATCCCGCGCGCCAACGGCTCGTACGCCGGATGCCGCTTGTGCGGGTTGACCCACACGATGCGGCGGGTCAGCCGGCGCAGGCGCTCCATCTCTCGGCGCACGAGCTCGGGGTCCTCTCGCTCCCACCCGTCGGAGAGGATGACGACCGTGCCGCCGCGGGCGAGGCCGCGCTGGGCGTAGCCGTCGTTGAAGGCGCGCAGCGCGGCGCCGATGCGCGTGCCGCCGCCGAAGTCGCGGATCGTCTGGGCCAGCGTCGCCATCAGCCGGCGGTCGTCGGCCCGGCGCAGCGAGGGCGCCAGGTCGGTCAGCCGGGTCGCGAACGCGAAGGCGCGCACGCGCGGCCGCGCGATCGCGTTGACGCGCGCGTACTGCAAGAGCGCGCGCGCGAACGGTTCCATCGAGCCGGAGACGTCGAGCAGGAAGACCAGCGGGCGCAGCGTGTGGCGGCGCGCGGTCGCGCGGCGCCGCAGCAGCTCGCCGTGCGTGCGCGCCGCGCCGCGCAGCGTGCCGCGAAAGTCGAACCGGTCGCCGCCGCGGCTGGCGCGGCGGCGGCGCGACTCGCGCGCCTCGGCGGCGACGCGCACGCGCGAGATCAGCCGCAGGATGGCGGCCTGCTCGTCGGCGCTGAGCGCTTCGAAGTCGCGTTCGGCCAGCCGTTCGTCGGAGGCGGCCAGCACCCACTGCTCGGGCGCTCGGCGCGCGTCCTCACCCTGCGCGCGGTCCTCGGACGGCGCGGGCGGCAGCGAGGGCCGCCGCGCCGCGTCCTCGGGCAGCGGCGGGGGCGCCGGGACCGACTCGGTCAGCCGGCGCAGCGCGTCGTCGTCGCCGGGCGCGAAGCAGCGCACGAACGCGGCGTGAAAGCGCTCGAGATCGTCGATCGAGGGCAGCATCGCCGCGCGGGCGCGCCAATAGAGATCGGCCGTCGAGCGCGGCGGCAGGGCGTGCAGCACCTCGGCGAAGGTCAACGCGCGGCGCGCGCCGGCCACCACGCCTTGGGCCCGCAGCGCGCCGTCGAAGGCGGCCGCCAGCGCGGCGGCGTCGCTCACGCCGCGCCTTCGCCGCGCGCGCGAGCGATGATCGCGCCGGCCACGCTGCGCGCCAGCGCGACGTCCTCGGGATACTTGAGCACCGCGCCCAGCGAGGGCTCGAAGACCTCGGCGTCGAGCCGGTTCGCGCCGAGCAGCTGCAGGGTCTGCGCCCAGTCGAGCGACTCGGCGATCCCGGGCGGCTTACGCAAGCCTTGCTCGCGCAGCGCCGCGGTGCCGCGCGCGACGTCGGCGGCCAGTTCGGGTGCGACCGCGGGCAAGTGCAGGCGCAAGATCTCCAGCTCGCGGGCGACCGACGGATGTCCGATCCAGTGGTAGAAGCAGCGCCGCTTGAGCGCGTCGTGCAGGTCGCGGGTGCGATTCGAGGTCAGCACGACGATCGGCCGGTGGACCGCGGCGATCGTCCCGCGTTCCGGGATCGTGATCGCGTAGTCGGACAAGAACTCGAGCAGGAACGCTTCGAACTCGTCGTCGGCGCGGTCGATCTCGTCCACCAGCAGAACGATGCCGCGCTCGCGGTTCGCCCCCAGCGCGGCGAGCAGCGGCCGGCGAATCAAGAAATCGTCGGCATACAGATCGGGCGGCCGTTCGTGCGCGCCTTCGGCGCTGCGGATCGCCAGCAGCTGCTTGCCGTAGTTCCAGTCGTAGGCCGCGCTGGCCAGGTCCAGGCCCTCGTAGCACTGCAGGCGCAGCAGCTGCGCGTCGAAGACGCGAGCCAGCGCGCGCGCCGCGTCGGTCTTGCCCACGCCCGCGTCGCCCTCCAACAGGACGCCGCGTTCGAGGCTGACCGCGCAGGCGAGGGCGGTCGCCAGGCCCACGTCCGCGACGTACCCGGCCTGCAACAGACGGTGACGGAGGTCCTCGACGTCGACCGCGTGCGCCATGCGCGAGGCTTCGCAGCCGCCCGGACCGATCCTGGAATCCGCTTGCTTCATGCATGCCGCTGGGCGGCAAGGAGATTCGAGTCACCCCAGGGGAACTTCGGCGTCCGCTACTTTTCAGGGAGAGAAGCGTCTGATGCAGACGATCGAGCTGACCGTCAACGGAAAGCGCGCGTCGATCCAGTGCGAGCCACGTTTGCTCCTGGTCCACGCCATCCGTGACTACCTCGGCCTGACGGGAACGCACGTCGGCTGTGACACCTCGAGCTGCGGCGCGTGTACCGTGCTGCTCGACGGCGTGTCGGTGAAGAGCTGCACGGTCCTCACCGTCCAGGCCGCCGGCCGCGAGGTCACCACCATCGAGGGGATCGGGCACAGCGACGCGCTGCACCCGATGCAAGAAGCGTTCTGGGCCAAGCACGGTCTGCAGTGCGGCTACTGCACGACCGGCATGATCATGAGCGCGATCGACCTGATCGCGCGCACGCCTGACCCGAGCGAAGAGGAGATCCGTTCCGGGCTCGACGGCAACCTATGCCGTTGCACCGGCTACGAGAACATCGTCAAAGCGGTCAAGGCCGCCGCCGACGCGGTGCGCGCGTCCGCGCCGCGCCATTCGATCGCCGAGCTGTTGTCGCTGACGCCGCCCGCCGAGAAGCCGCCGCTGACCGGCGAGCAGATCGAACACCCCGAGCTGAGCCCGGAGACCGTCTGATGGCGTTCACCACGATGGTCGGCGCGCGCGTCACGCGCCGCGAAGACCCCCGCCTCATCACCGGGCGCGCGACCTACGTCGACGACGTCAAGATGGTCGGCCTGCTGCACGCCGCGTTCGTGCGCTCGCCGTACGGCCACGCCAAGATCACCGGCATCGACAAAGACGCCGCGCTGGCACTCGACGGCGTCGTCGCGGTCTACACCGCCGAGGACTTGGTCAAAGGCGGGATCACCGCCTCGCTGCCGTGCAACAACGCGATGCCCGACCTCAAGCGGCCGCCGCACTACGCGCTGGCGACCGACGAGGTACGCTTCGTCGGCGAGCCGGTCGCGATCGTGATCGCCGAGGACCGCTACGTGGCGCGCGACGCGGCCGACCTGGTCGGCGTCGGGTACGAAGAGCTGCCGGCCGTCGTCGACGCGGTCAAAGCCAAGGCCGGCCCGCCCTACGTCCACGCCGATCTCGGCACCAACGTCGCCTACACGCTGCCGGCGGTGTTCGGCGACCTCGACGCGGCGTTCGCGAACGCGGACAAGATCGTCAAGGGCCGCATCGTCAACCAGCGGTTGGCCGCGATCCCGATGGAGACGCGCGCGACGCTGGCCAGCTGGAATCCGGGCGAGGCGCAGCTGACGATCTACGTCTCGACCCAGATCCCGCATCTGTTGCGCACGCAGCTGGCGATCATGCTGGGCTTGGGCGAGAACCGCATCCGCGTCATCGCCCCGGAAGTCGGCGGCGGCTTCGGCGCCAAGCTGAACGTGTACGCCGAGGACGTCGCGCTGGCGTTCGCCTCGCGCACGCTCGAGCGGCCGGTCAAGTACGTGGAGACGCGCTCGGAGAACCTGCAGGCGATGACGCACGGCCGCGATCAGGTCGACGACGTCGAGGTCGCCGTCAAGAACGACGGCACCGTGCTCGGCCTCAAGGTCGAGATCACCGCCAATCTGGGCGCGTATCATCAGCTGCTCACCCCGACCGTGCCGACGCTCACGATGCTGATGCTGGCCGGCTGCTACAAGTATCCCGCCATTGGCTGCACGGTCCACGGCGTGTTCACCAACACGATGGCGACCGACGCCTATCGCGGCGCGGGGCGGCCCGAAGCGACCTTCTTGGTCGAACGCGCGCTCGATCTGGTCGCGCACGATCTGGGCCTCGATCCGGTCGCGGTGCGGCGCAAGAACTTCATCCAGCCCGGCGACTTCCCGTACGCGACGCCGACCGGCTTGACGTACGACACCGGCAACTACGTGCCGGCCCTCGAGAAGGCGCTGGCGATCGTCGACTACGACGGGCTGCGCGCGAAGCAGAAGAAGCTGCGCGCCGAGGGGCGTTATCTGGGCATCGGGGTCTCGACCTACGTCGAGGTCTGCGGCATGGGCCCGTCCAAGGCGCTGGGCGGCGCGGGGTGGGACTCGGCGACGGTGCGCGTCGAGCCGACCGGCTCGGTCACCGTGCTGACCGGCGTCTCGCCGCACGGCCAGGGCCAAGAGACGACGTTCGCGCAGATCGTCGCCGACGAATTGGGCGTCCCGATCGACCAAGTGACGATCGTGCACGGCGACACCGACAAGGTGCAGTACGGCGTCGGCACGTTCGGCTCGCGCGGCACGCCGGTGGGCGGCGCGGCGCTGATGCTGGCGATCGGCGACATCCGCGCCAAGGCGATCAAGATCGCGGCGCACCAGTGGGAAGCGAATCCCGACGACGTCGAGTACCGCGAGGGCAAGCTGCAGATCAAAGGCGACCCGTCGAAGTCGATGAAGATCGCCGAGGTCGGTTTCCTCGCGTTCCTCGCCACCAACTTGCCCGACGGCGTCGAGCCGGGCCTGGACGCGACGCGCCGCTTCGAGCCGCCCAACTTCGTGTTCCCGTTCGGAACGCACGTCTGCGTGGTCGAGGTCGACGCGCGCAGCGGCGAGATCGCGTTCGTCAAGTACGTCGCGGTCGACGACTGCGGCAAGGTCATCAACCCGCTGATCGTCGAGGGACAGCTGCACGGCGGCCTCGCGCAAGGGATCGCGCAAGCGCTGTTCGAGGAGGTCGTGTACGCGCCGGACGGTCAGCTCCTGACCGGCACGCTGCTCGACTACGCGGCGCCGCGCGCCTCGATGTTGATCTCGCCCGACCTCGACTCGACGGTGACCCCGACGACGGTCAATCCGCTGGGCATCAAGGGGATCGGCGAGGCCGGCACGATCGGCTCGACGCCGGCCGTCGCCAACGCCGTCATCGACGCGATGGGCGCCTTCGGCGTTCGCCACCTCGACATGCCGCTCAAACCGGAGAAACTCTGGGCGGCGATGCAAACGAAGCAGAACGGAACGGTGCGATGATTCCGGCAGCGTTCGACTACGTCCGCGCCAAGAGCGTCGAGGAAGCGATCGCGCTCCTGAGCGAGCACGGCGAGGACGGCAAGCTCCTCGCCGGCGGCCACAGCCTCATCCCGGCGATGAAGCTGCGCCTCGCGACGCCGGCGACGTTGATCGACATCGGCGGCATCCCGCAGCTCGACGCGATTCGCGTCGAGGGCAACCGCGTGCGCATCGGCGCGCTCACCAAGCACGCCGCCATCGCGGCCAGCGCGGCGCTGGCCAAGAGCGCGCCCGCGCTGTGGGACGCGGCCAACGAGCTCGGCGATCCGCAGGTCCGCAACCGCGGCACGATCGGCGGCTCGAGCGCGCACAACGATCCGGCCGCCGATTATCCGGCCGTGCTGCTGGCGCTCGATGCGACCTTCACCGTGATCGGCAAGCGCGGCAAACGCGAGGTCACGGCCGGCGAGTTCTTCCGCGGCTTGTTCGAGACGGCGCTCGCGCCGGACGAAGTCCTGACCGAGATCGCGTTCGACGCCGCGCCCAAGTCGGCGTACGTCAAGTACCACCATCCGGCCTCGCACTACGCCGTCGTCGGCGCGGCCGCGGTGCTGGCGCCGAGCGGCGCGCGCATCGCGGTCACCGGCGTGGGCGACCGGGCGTTTCGTGCCGCCGGCGTCGAGAAGGCGCTCGCGGGCGTCTCGCCGGGTGATGCCAAAGCGGTGCAGGCGGCGACGGCCGGAACGGCGGCGGGCGTCGACGCGCGCGGCGACGTGTTCGCCTCGCCGGCGTACCGCAGCGCGATGGCCGACGTGTACGCCGCACGCGCGGTCGCCAAGGCCGCGGCGCGCTAAGCGGGATTTCCGGCGTTCGACCCCAAGAGCCCGGCGTGATCCGCCGGGCTCCCTCGTTTCCGCGTGCCTGACCGCGGCTGGCGTCGCCTCGCGGTCGTGGCGGGAGCGACCGCGCTGCTACTGGCCCTCGCCAACCTCGTCCTCTTCTACGCGCCGGTGTACCGGCGCGTGCTCGATCCGGCTTCGAGCACCGCGATCTTCGAGCGCGCGCTCGCGCAGCTCGGCGCGTGGCGCCCCGATCCGGCGCGCGACGTGCTGGTGCTGGGCGACTCGCGGATCTACGGCGGCCTCGACCCGCTCGTCGCCGGCGCCGCGAGCGGCGGACTGCGGTTCGTCAACGCCGGCGTTCCGGGGACGACGCCGCGCACGTGGTACTACTTCGATCGATCGCTCGATCCCGATCCGCGTCGCTATCGCGCGCTCGTCGTTCCGTTCGACAGCTACGGCGACGACACGAGCGCGATCGGCAGCCTCGACGCCGACGATCACCCGGTCGACGCGCGCATGCTGGTCGACACGCTGACGCCGACGGAGGTGCCGCGCTTCGCCGGCTCGTTCGGCAGCCCGCCGCTGCAGCTCGAAGTCGGCGCCGACATGACGCTGCGCGGCCCCGAGCTGCGCCAAGACGCGCAAGAGCTGCTGGCCGATCCGGAGGCCCGCGCCGCCGCGCTGCGCGCGCCGCCCGCCGACGAGTTCCCGCCGCAGGGCGCGCATCCGTTCACCACCACGCTGACCGGTTTGCGGGTCGACTTCGCGCGCGGCACGATCGTCGAGCCGGCTTGGGTCTCGCCGGCGGAAGCGACGGAGATGGAACGCCAGGTGCTGCCGGTCCCCCAGGACAGCCCCACCTACGCCGCCTATCGCCGCCGCTGGCTCGGGCCGCTGATCGCGCGATATCGCGCCGCCGGCGTTCCCGTCGTCTTCGTGCGCATCCCGACCCGCCCGGTGCATCGCGCGTTGCCGCCGCCGCCCAGCGGAACCGTGCTCGCGTTCGCGCGCGCCGGCGACGTGCACGTCATCCCGCAGGACGCCTACGTCGCGCTCGAGCGCCCGGCGCTGTTCGCCGACCACGATCATCTCGACCGCGCGGGCAGCCGGCGCTTCAGCGAGCTGCTCGGACGCGACGTCCGCGCCGCGCTCGGCGCGCCGCCGACCGCACCGCCGCCCGTTCCGGCGGCCCCCGCCGCCGCGCCGCGGCCGGTCCTGCCGCCGCTGCTGCACGCGCTGCGCGCGGCGCTCGAGATCGGCGTGCCGCTCCCGCCGCAGTCCTACGACTACGTGCTCTTCCTGCTGCTGGTGGGATTGGTGTTCTACGCCTTGCCGCGGCGCCTGCGCTGGAGCTGGCTCTTGCTGGTGAGCTATTACTTCTACGCGCGCTGGAACGCGTCGTACGTGCTCCTGCTGCTGACCTTGACGCTGAGCGACTTCGTCGTCGCGCTGCTGCTGGCGCGGCCGGGCATACGCGCTCGCCGCTGGCTCTTGGCGGCCGGGGTCGGGGCCAACGTGGCGTTTCTGGCCAGCTTCAAGTACGCGAACTTCGTGACCGCGAACCTCGCGCTCGCGCTCCACCTGCCGAGCGATCCGTGGGCGGTCAGCTGGCTGGTTCCGGTCGGGATCAGCTTTCACACCTTTCAGAGCATCTCGTATCTGGTCGACGTCTACCGCGAGCGGGTGAAGCCGGAGTCGAACCTGCTGCACTACGCGCTCTACATCGGGTTCTTTCCGCAGCTGCTGGCGGGGCCGATCGTGCGGGCGGGGCGCTTCTTGGGCGAGCTGCACGCGTGGCGCGCGCCCGACGCCGATCAGGTCGAGCGCGGGGTGCGCGAGATCGTGCTCGGCATGATCAAGAAGCTGGTGATCGCCGATCAGTTCGCGCCGATCTCCGACGCTTACTACGGCGCGGTCGCGGCGCACCCGGGCGCGCCGGCGGCGTGGTGCGCGACGGTCGCGTTCGCGCTGCAGATCTATTTCGATTTCTCCGGCTACAGCGACATCGCGATCGGCAGCGCGCGCCTGTTGGGGTTCGTCTTTCCGGAGAACTTTCGCCGCCCGTACTTGGCGGCCGGCATCACCGCTTTCTGGCGGCGCTGGCACATCACGCTCTCGACCTGGCTGCGCGACTACCTCTACATCCCGCTGGGCGGCAATCGCGGCGGCACGCTCGCGACGCTGCGCAACCTGATGATCACGATGCTGCTGGGCGGGCTCTGGCACGGGGCGAACTGGACCTTCGTCGCCTGGGGCGGCTATCACGGCGCGCTGTTGTGCATCGAGCGTCTGGTGCGCGGCCGGCGGCGTCTGATCGAGCCGCGCGGGCTCGCGCGGGTCGCGGCGGTCGGCGTGACGTTTCTGCTGGTGACGGTGGGCTGGGTGCTGTTTCGCGCGCAGTCGTTCGCCGACGTCGTGACCGTCGCGCACGCGCTGGTCGCCGGCGGCGCCGGGCCGAGCGGCTTGGTGGTGTGGCCGTTGGTGCCGGTCGCGGTCGCGCTCGGGATCGGGATCGCACAGGAGCGCGGCGCACGCTGGGACTGGCGCGCCATGCCGGTCGCCGTGCAGGCCGCGGCGGCGGCAACGGCGCTGTTCGCGCTCGAGCTGTGCGCGTGGCCCGGTCAGTCCGAGCCGTTCATCTACTTCCGGTTTTGAGGCTCACGGCGTCGGCGTCGCGGCGTTGTAGTCGTCTCGCTGGTCGCCGATGATGTGACGCCCCAGCGCGGCGCGCACCCGGTCGGTGTCGCCGGCGTGCGTTTGCACGACCATCACCAAGGAGCCGTCCTCGACGGCCTGGGCGCACGTCTGCGCCGTTCCGTCCGGCAATCCGGCGCCGAGGAGCAATCCGACCACGCCGCCGATCGCGGCCCCCGCGACCAGTCCGACCGGCCCGAGAAACGCCGCGCTGCCGAGGCTGACGGCTCCGACGACCGCACCCAGGGAACCGGCTCCGGCACCGCCGACGGCGGCGCCGCCGAGCGCCATCCGTGCCCAGTGGCTGCCCGGGTCGGTGAACGTGGCCGAGCATTTCTCGGGATTGGCAACGTACGAGACTTCTTCGGGAGAGTAGCCCATCGCTTCGATCTTCGTGCGCACGGCGTCGGCCTCGGTTCGGTCCTGGAAGCGCGCCGCCACCACGTCGGCCGGTCCGACGAAGTCAGCCTTGTCGATGTTCGCCATAGCAGCCATCGTAGGCAGCGTTTTTCGTGCCGCCTACAAACGGGGGCCCGCCTGGTGGGGGCCGAGAACCTCTTCGGGGCGGCGGGCGGTTAGGAGTGGTGCATGCGTCGTGACGTCGAGCGTTCGATCGAGGCCCTGCGACATCTGCCGGCCGGCGATCTCGCCGCGCGCGAGCACGTGGTGGTGGTGCGCGACGCGATCGCGTCCGCCGGCGACGACGAGCTGCTCGCGTTACTGCGCCGGTTGGACGCGCTCGACGTCGATCCGGCCCACGTCGAGATGGCGCTCGAAACCGTGCACCTGGCCGCCGAACCGGTGGCTTGGCGGCGCGCGTTGGGCGAGCTGCGCGTCGCCCTGGAGCCTGCGCGCGACCGCGTCCTGGGTCACCTGGCCGGACCGCCGGGCGAGCTGCGGCTGATCTTGACCTTGCGCGCCGGCCTGCTGCGCCTCGCGCCGGGCGGCGAGAAGGCCGAGCTGGCCGCGCTCGACGACGACCTGCGGCGCTTCTTGGCCTCGCGCTTCGACGTCGGCATCCTCGAGCTGCGCCGGCTGACGTGGCAAGACTCCGCCGCGCTCCTCGAGCGCCTGGCGCGCTCCGAAGCGGTGCACGCCGTGCGCGGCTGGTTCGACCTCAAGGACCGGCTCGACGAGGACCGGCGCGTCTACGCGTTCTTCCATCCCGCGCTCCCCGACGTGCCGCTCGCGTTCACCGAGGTCGCGTTGACCGAAGAGACGCCGGCCACGATTCGCGCCATCCTCAACCGCGACGCACCGCGCGTCGATCCGGCGCAGGCGCGCGCCGCGACCTTCTACTCGATCACCAGCGCGGAGCCCGGGTTGACCGGCATTCCGCTCGGCAACGCGCTGATCAAGCGCTGCGTCGAGCGGCTGCGCAACGACCTGCCGAAGCTGCGCACGTTCGCGACGCTCTCGCCGATGCCGGGCTTCGCCGCGTGGCTGCGCTCGCGCGGCGACGCCGTGCCGGCGTTCGTGCGCCAGGCGCTGGCGACGCCGGGCTGGCAGCGCGACGCGACGCTGACGGCCGAGCTGCGCGAGCCGATGCTGCGGCTGGGCGCGCAGTATCTCGTCGCGGCGAAGCGCGCCGACGGCGCGCCGCGCGACGCGGTCGAACGCTTCCACCTCGGCAACGGCGCCAGCGCCGATCGCGTCAACTGGCTCGGCGATCCGAGCCAGCACGGGGTCGAGCAATCGTACGGGTTGATGGTCAACTACCGTTACGCGCTCGACCGGGTCGGCGCGAACCAGGTCGCCTACGCCGCCGAGCACCGCATCGCGGCGTCCGCCTCCGTGCGCGGCCTCGCGACCGCCGCGGAAGAAGAGCAAGCGGCGGCCGCCGCGACCGAGCGCCGCTCGCCGCTCGACCGCTTGCTGGGCGCCGTGCGCGCGCTGCCGGCACGCTGGCGGCGGCGTTCGTCCCTTGACGCGGCGTCGGCCGACGTGGTACCGTCCCCGCAATGATCCGCACGACCGCCGCGTCCATGATGCGAATGATGCGCACCCGCACCAGCGGTCGGCGGTACTTCGTCTTGCGATAGCGGCGCTCGCGCGCTTCGCACCACGAAGGTCCTCGCCGACGGCGAGGGCCTTTTCGTTTCCCCGCGTGCCTTCCTCACCCACCGCCACGGAGTGCCTCTCATGCCGACCCCGACCGCCGGCCACTCTACCCCCGACACCAGCACCCGCCGTCGCGCCGGCGACGGCTTCGCGACCCGCGCGATTCGCGCCGGCCAGGATCCCGATCCGACCACCGGCTCGACCATCGTCCCGATCTACCAGACGGCGACGTTCACGCAGGACGCGGTGGGCGTCGACCGCGGCTACGACTACTCGCGCACCGGCAACCCGACCCGACTCGCGCTCGAACGGCAGCTGGCGGATCTCGAAGGCGCGCGCTTCGGGTTCGCCTTCGCCTCGGGGATGGCGGCGGTCTTCGGCGCCTGCGCGATCGTGCGCGCGGGCGACCACGTCGTCGCGACCAGCGACCTGTACGGCGGAACGTACCGGCTGTTCGTCGACGAGCTGGCGCGGTGGGGCGTCGAGACGACCTTCGCCGACACGACCGACGTCGAAGCGGTGCGCGCCGCGCTGCGGCCGACGACGCGCATGCTGTGGATCGAGACGCCGACCAACCCGCTGCTGCGGATCGCCGATCTGCGCGCGCTCGCGGCATTGAAGCGACCGGGGCTCGTGCTGGCGGTGGACAACACGTTCTGCTCGCCGTACTGTCAGCGGCCGCTCGAGCTGGGCGCCGACCTGGTGGTGCACTCGACGACGAAGTACGTCAACGGCCACAGCGACGTCGTCGGCGGCGCGGTCGTCACCAGCGACGACGCGCTCGCGGAACGGATCGGTTTTCACCAGAACGCCGTCGGTGCGGTGCCGGGACCGCAGGACGCGTACTTGACGCTGCGCGGCGCCAAGACGCTGGCGGTGCGGATGCGCCAGCACGAGCGCAACGCGCTCGCGCTCGCGCAGTGGCTGGAAGCGCAGCGCGACGACGTCGCGACGGTGTTCTATCCGGGCCTGGAATCACACCCCGACCACGAGCTGGCGAAGCGGCAGCAGCGCGGCTTCGGCGGCGTCGTCTCGTTTCGCGTTCGCGGCGGCGCCGAACGCGCGGCGGCGTTGGCGAGCACGACCCGGCTGTTCAACCTCGCCGTCTCGCTGGGCGGCGTCGAGTCGCTGATCTGCGTACCGGCCGCGATGACGCACAAGACGGTGCCGCCCGAACGCAAGGCGCAGCTCGGCATCACCGACGACTTGTTGCGCCTCTCGGTCGGCCTCGAGGACGTCGAGGACCTGATCGCCGATCTGAGCGAGGCCTTCGTGCAGACGGCGCCGTTGGCGCAAGCGGCCCTCGTCTGAGGGCCGCGAGGGCGCGCACCGGCCGGCGGTCGAACCCGTGGGCTTCATGCGTTGGGCCCTCCGCGCCGCACCCCTCGTCGTGCTCGAGGTGCTCCTCATCGCCGCTCCGCCCGCCGCCCCGCAGAACGTGCCCTGGTCGCTGCAGCAAAGCGGAACGACCGCCGGGCTGCGGGGCATTCATGCCGTCGACGACGAGGTCGCCTGGGCGAGCGGAACGGGCGGGACGGTGCTCCGAACGACGGACGGCGGTGCACGTTGGCAGGTGTGCGCCGCACCGCCCG
Source organism: Candidatus Sulfotelmatobacter sp. (assembly GCA_035504415.1). Lineage (NCBI taxonomy): Bacteria > Pseudomonadati > Acidobacteriota > Terriglobia > Terriglobales > Candidatus Korobacteraceae > Candidatus Sulfotelmatobacter > Candidatus Sulfotelmatobacter sp. The sequence goes on from DATJRY010000017.1 coordinate 336,305, forward strand.
GCGGGGAGAAGCTCGATTTCCGCGGGGTGTGGGCCTGGGATGCGAACGACGCGATCGTGATGTCGAGCGGGCCGGGCGCCGCGTCCCGGCTCTACGCGACGAGCGACGGCGGTACGTCGTGGACGTTGCTGGCGACGAACGCCGATCCGGCCGGCTTCTGGGACGCGCTCGTGTTTCGGTCGCGCGGCGAGGGTTACGTGCTCGGCGATCCGCTCGCGGGTCGCTTCGTCGTGCTGCACACCACCGACGGCGGGCACACCTGGTCGCGGCTGCAGACGCGCGGCCTCGAAACGGACGGCGTCGCGACCGGTGCGTTCGCGGCCAGCAACTCCTCGCTGCTCGCGCTGCGCGACGGGACGCTGCTGTTCGGGACCGGTGGCGCGCGCGCGTACGTCCGGCGACCCGGTGCGGACCGATGGACGCATGCCGAGCTGCCGCTCGCGCGCGACGGTGAGGCGGCCGGCGTGTTCGCACTCGCCGCGCGCACGGACGGCGCGCACCCCGTGCTGCTGGCGGTCGGCGGCGACTACGAACAACCGGGCGTGCGTGCCGGCACGGCGGCCTGGAGCGCCGACGGCGCGCAGTGGACGGCGGCGGCCGCGCCGCCGCACGGCTATCGCTCGACCGTCGCGTGGGCGGCACGCAGCGGCGTCTGGATCGCGGCCGGGACCAACGGCTCCGACCTCAGCCGCGACGACGGGCGCACGTGGCAGCCCTTGGACGAGGGCACCTGGAACGCGCTGGGCCTGCCGTGGGTCGTCGGCCCGGGCGGCCGCATCGCCAAGCTCGCGCCGGACGCGCTGCGCTGATGGCCGGCGAGCTGCTGCGCTTCACCGGGGTCACGCGCCACTACGGCGCGCACGACGTCTTCGACGGCCTCGACGGGGTCGTGCGGGAGGGCGACAAGATCGGTTTGGTCGGGCCCAACGGCGCCGGCAAGTCGTCGCTGGTGCGCATCCTCGTCGGCCGCGACGAGCCCGACGGCGGCGCGATCGTGCGCGCGCGCGAGACGCGGCTGGGGTATCTCGCGCAAGACGCCGCCGAGAGCGGTCCGCCGACGCTGCGCGCGGCGTTCGAAGAAGCGCAAGCGCGCGGCGCGGCCCAGGACTGGGAGATGCGCGCGACGCTCGGGCGCTTCGACTTCGCGGAGAGCGACCTGGACCGGCCTCTGCGCGAGTTCTCCGGCGGCCAGCGGACGCGCGCGCTGCTGGCGCGCACGCTGCTCGAGAGTCCCGACTGGCTGGTGCTCGACGAGCCGACCAACCACCTCGACCTCGACACGGTGCGCTGGCTCGAGACGTTCGTGGCCCGCGACCCGCGCGCGTACCTGATCGTCTCGCACGACCGCTACTTCCTCGAGCGCGTGGCCAACCGCGTCTGGGAGCTCGACCGCGGCGAGCTGGCGACCTACGAGGTGAAGCCCGGCAGCGCGTACAGCATGTACGTCGCCGAACGCGCGGCGCGGCGCGAGCAACAGGCGCGCGACTACGCCGCCTATCTCGACGAGCGCACGCGCCAGCAGGCGGTCATCGCCGAGCTGCGCACGCACGGCTCGCACAATTACAGCGGCGTGCGCAGTCGCGAGAAGGCGTTCGCGAAGCTCGACGCGGCCGAGGCGCCGCGCGCCGAACGCCGCGCGATCGCCGTCGCGCTGACCGCCGCGCGCCGCGCGACGAGCGGCTTCGCGCTCGAAGTCACCGGCCTGACGAAAGCCTACGATCACCAGCTCTTCGCCAACGTCACCGCGCGCTTCGCGCGCGGCGAGCGGATCGCCATCGTCGGGCCCAACGGCGCCGGAAAGTCGACCTTCCTGCGGATCGTGCAAGGCGAGCTGCAGCCCGACCGCGGCAGCGTGAAGTACGGCACCGGGCTGCGCACCGCCAGCTACTCGCAGAGCGCCGCCGACGATCTTCCCGGCGGCGTGAGCGCGTCGGAAGCGGTGATGCAGATGGGCGTCACCGACGAGCAGGCGCGTGGACTGCTCGGCCGGCTCAACCTGGGCGGCGACTCCGGCGACAAGCCGGTCGAGGCGTTCTCGGGCGGCGAGCGCCGGCGCATCATGCTGGCGCGCTTGATGGCACAGCGCGCGGACTGCCTGTTCCTCGACGAGCCGACCAACGATCTCGACATCCCCAGCCGCGAGGCGCTCGAAGACGTCCTCGCCGAGTACGACGGCGCGCTGTTCGTCGTCTCCCACGACCGCTATCTGCTCAAGCGGCTCGCGCAGCGGGTGATCGCGATCCGCGACGGCAACGCGCACGTCATCGACGGCGACTACGAGGCCTACGAGCGCCGCGAGCACGAGCGCGCCGAGGCCCCCGCGCGCGATCGCGAGGTGCGCAAGGCCGCGCCGTCGCCGGTGCAGCTCGATCGTCAAGCCGCGCACGAGGCGAAGCTCGAGCTGGGCCGTCGCAAACGCGCCGTCGCCGACGCCGAGAACCGCGTCGCCAAGCTCGACAAAGAGCGCGCGCAGCTCGAAGCGCGCTTCGCCGCGCCCGACCTCTACGACGCGCCGGAAGCCGTCGTGCGCCTGCAGCGCGAGATGGACCGCGTCAACGCCGAGAGCGGCGCGGCGATGGAAGCCTGGGAACTGGCCGTCGAAGCGCTCGAAGGATTCACCCTGACGTCGAGTTAGAGGGCGACCATCGCCCAGGTTCCGACCCCGAACGCGACGACGAAAAAGAGCCAAAACGGTCGCACGTCCGCTTTCCCCGTCCGCGCGGCCTCCAGCACGAGTCGCTGGGTGCGCCAGAGCAGCGCGAGAACGGCGAAAGCGAAGATGGGGAAGCCGGCGCCGTGGCCGCGGCCTGGCGCCGCCTGCGTCGCCAGAAGCCACCCGACGACGAGGAAGAGTCCCGCGGTGCCCAGCTCCACCGCGACGAGCGTCCAAATCGCCGCTCGCGGGCCATACCTGTCCGGCACGCCGTTCAGGCCCACGTGGATCGGGACGCGGTCCGGCAAGCTGCCGTACCGCGCCGCCGTTTCGACGATCGAGGCGAGGATCATCACGAGGCCGGCGCCGATTCCGATCCCGATCAGCATCTCAGCGCTCGCTGTCGAGCATCGCCATCTGCGCGGGGACGTAGCGTTCGCCGGCGGCGGCGCCTTTGGGGACCGCGCGCTCGATGGCGGCGAGATCGTCGGGTGAAAGCAGCACGTCGAGCGCGCCGAGCGATTCGGTGAGCTGGTCGCGGCGGCGCGCGCCGATCAGCGGGATGATGTCTTCGCCCTGCGTCATCACCCAGGCGATGGCGATCTGCGTGACCGTGACGCCCTTGGCGTTCGCGATCGCGCGCAGCGCGTCGACCAGCGCGAGGTTCCTGTCCGCGTTCTCGCCCTGGAAGCGCGGGCTGTGCGCGCGGAAGTCGCCGGGCCGGGCGGCGTCCTTCGTCCAGTGGCCGCTGATGAGCCCGCGCGAGAGGACGCCGTAGGCGGTGATGTCGATCCCCAAGCTGCGGCAGGTGGGCAAGATGGCGTCTTCGATGCCGCGCGAGATGAGCGAGTACTCGATCTGCAGGTCGCAGATCGGATGCGTCGCCGCGGCGCGGCGGATCGTGTCGACGCCGGCTTCGGAGAGGCCGATCGCGCGGACGTAGCCGGCCTGGATCATCTCGGCGATCGCGCCGACCGTCTCTTCGATCGGCACGTTGGGATCGACGCGCGCCGGCCGGTAGACGTCGATGTAGTCCACGTCCAGCCGCCGCAGCGTATACGCCAGGAAGTTCTTGACCGCGGCCGGACGGGAGTCGTATCCGTGCCAACCGTTGGCCGGGTCTCGCAGCGCGCCGAACTTCACGCTGATGACGGCGCTCTCGCGCTTGCGTCCGCGCAGCGCCTCGCCGATCAGCAGCTCGTTGTGCCCCATCCCGTAGAAGTCGCCCGTATCGAGCAGGGTGACGCCGGCGTCGAGCGCGGCGTGGATCGTCGCGATGCTCTCCGCGCGGTCGGCCGGCCCGTACATCCCCGACATCGCCATGCAGCCGAGCCCCACGACCGAGACCAGCGGGCCGTTCGTTCCGAGCGACGTGTAGTCCATGCGAGCCGGTTCGGCGCTCGGGGCGTCCCCACTTCCGCGGCTGCCGGATTAGAAATCGTACAAAGCCGTGCGCTGACGCGCCCGTTTCGCCGACAACCCCTACAGAATGATCGCTGTTGCCGGCTCGTCCTCTCGGACGGGTCTGTTGCTCGTGTGCTTCGGGCTCGCGGCGTGCGTCGCCGGATGTGGCGGCGGCGGCAGCGTGCCGCACGCCGTGGCCACGGTCGGCCCCAGCCTGGCGACCGCGGCGCCGGCCCCCACGTCGCAGACGACGGCGTACGCGGTGGACGAGTCGACCGACGCCGCGGCGCTCGTTGCCGACGACGTGCTTGCGGACGGCGCGATCATCTACAGCAGCACCGAGATCGAACCGTACTTCGCGAACGGTGCCGCCATCGGGCTGGCCAAGACGAAGTCGCATCTGAGCGCGGTGCAGGGCTGGATGGCCTGGTATCTGCGACACCTCAACAGCCCCGACCAGTGGGGACTCACCGGCACGATCTACGACTATGCCGTCAGCGCGTCCGGAACCGAGACGTCGACGGGGAACTGCGATTCGACCGACTCCTACGCGGCGACGTTCCTGACGCTCGCGCGCGCGTACTACGACACCGGCAACGCCTCGGCGCAAGCGTACGTGAAGAGCATCCAGACGCAGCTGACGGCGATCGGCGGGGTGATCGTCGCCACGCAGCAATCCGACGGCCTGACGATCGCCAAGCCCGACTACGCGGTGCGCTATTTGATGGACAATAGCGAGGTCTATCGCGGCGTCAGCGATCTCGCGTATCTGTTCGGGACCGCGTTCGACGACCCGACCGGTGCAGCGTACTGGCAAGGCGTGGCCAATCGGGTCGCCGCCGGGATCGCCGCCGACTTGTGGAATGCCGGCGCGGGCGATTATGCGCCGGCGGAGTTCGCCGACGGTTCGGCGCCCGCCGCCAACCTGTCGAATTGGTACCCGGACGCGACCGCGCAGCTCTATCCGGTCGTCAACGGCGTCGTCGCGCCGACCTCGCCCCAAGCGACGTCCGTCTACGCGAAGTTCAACGCGGCGTTCCCGGGCTGGGACGACTTCGGCTTCCCCGATCAGTTTCCGTGGGCAATCGTGTTCGATGCCGCCGCCCGCATGGGCGACACGGCGCGCGCCGGCGTCTACGAGCAGAAGGTGCAGAGCACGTACGGCACGAGCGGCTATTCGTGGCCGTGGTACGACGCCGAGGCCGGCTGGTACATGCGCTCCAACGTGATCCTGGCCGGGAACACGACCTACCCGTAGCTCCGGCGTCGCGGCACGACGGCGAACGGAACGCTCCGTCCGCCGTCGTGCGCTCGCGGTCAGTTGTAGATGTACTGGATCTTCGCGCTGGCGTTGTTGCCGAAGATGTACAGCACGTCGCCGTAGCCGACGTTGTACTGGCCCGAGCCGGGTGGCACGTTGGTCTGCCCGCCGCCTTGATGGTAGATGACGACGCTGGTCGGGGCGGGATTGCCGACGCCGTACACCAGCTGCACGCTGCCGGTTTGCGGGAACGTGAAGAGCGAAATGCCGGGCGAGTAGTTCGGCGAGTAGAGCGTCACGCCGGACGCTGCCAGGTCGAGACCGAGCTCTTTGAGGTCGGTGGTCGCGGTTGCCATGAGGGAGCCCTCCGTCACACGATGCACGGACTCCGACAGCACACGTAAAAACGGTCTCCGTTCGTCCCGCCCACACCCGCTGTCGGAAACGTCCGGTCGCCTCGGGGAGGCGACGAAGCTCGATTTCGCGGCGGGGGCGCAAATCCATCTCTCGAACCGGTGTTCGAGGAAAGGCAGATGTTGGGCGAGTTTCACCCGCTGGTCGGGGAGTGGTTCGAGGAGCGATTCGGGCAGCCGACCGAGCCGCAAATTCACGGTTGGCCGCTCATCCGGGCAGGCGAGGACGTGCTCATCTCCGCGCCGACCGGCTCCGGCAAGACGCTGGCCGCCTTCACCCTCTGCCTCGACAGCCTGGTGCGCGAGGCGGCTGACGGCACGCTGCCCGACGAGGTCGTCGCGGTCTACGTCTCGCCGCTGAAGGCGCTGACCAACGACGTTCGCATCAACCTCGAGACGCCGCTGGCCGAGCTGCAGGCGCGCGGCGCCGCCCGCGGGCTGCCGTTGACCGCCATCCGAACCGCCGTCCGCACGGGCGACACGCAGACGGTCGAGCGCGCCCGGATGCTGCGCAAACCGCCGCACATCCTGGTCACCACGCCCGAGTCGCTGTTCATCCTCATGACGGCCGAGAAGTCGCGCGCGGTGCTGCGCAACGTGCGGACCGTCGTCGTCGACGAGATCCACGCCCTGGCGGCCGACAAGCGCGGCTCGCACCTGGCGCTGACGCTGGCCCGCCTCGACGCTCTGGTCACCGGCGCCGGCGGGAAGAAGCCGCAGCGCATCGGCCTCTCCGCGACGGTCCGCCCATTAGAGGAAGTCGCGCGCTTCCTGAGCCCCGCGGCGCGGGTGGTCAACGTCGGCGACCGGCGCCCGATGACGCTGACCGTCGACGTTCCGCAGAGCGACGAGCTGGGTCCGGTCGCCAGCGGCGAGATGTGGGCCGAGCTGTACGACACGATCGCGCAGTGGATCGGCGAGCACCGCACGACGCTGATCTTCGTCGCCACCCGGCGCGCCAGCGAACGGGTCGCCTTCGCGCTGACCGAACGGCTCGGCGAAGGCGTCGTGCTGCCGCACCACGGCAGCCTCTCGCGCGAGAAACGCTTCGAAGCGGAGCAGAAGCTCAAGGCCGGCGAGCTGCGCGCGGTCGTCGCGACCGCGTCGCTCGAGCTGGGCATCGACGTCGGCGCGATCGATCTGGTCGTGCAGCTGGGCTCGCCGCGCGCGATCGCGACCGCGCTGCAGCGCATCGGCCGCTCCGGCCACTGGATCGGCGCGCGGCCCGAAGGCCGGCTGGTCGCGACGACGCGCGACGAGCTGCTCGAGTGCGCGGCGCTGGTGCGCGCGATGCGCACCGGCGCGATGGACGCGCTGACGATCCCGCCGGCGCCCCTCGACATCCTCGCGCAGCAGATCGTCGCCGCCTGCGCGGCCGAGGAGTGGAGTACCGACGCCCTTTTCGCGCTCGTGCGCGGCGCCTATCCGTACCGCGCCCTCGAGCGCAAGGCGTTCGACGACGTCGTCGCCATGCTGGCCGACGGCATCGCCAGCTCGCGCGGCCGCAGCGGCACCTACTTGCATTACGATCGCGTCAACGGGCGCCTGCGCGGCCGGCGCGGCGCGCGCATCGCGGCCATCACGTCCGGCGGCGCGATCCCGGAGACGGCGAACTTCAACGTCATCGCCGAGCCCGACGGCCAGCTGGTCGGCACGCTCGACGAGGACTTCGCGGTCGAGAGCATGGCCGGCGACGTGTTCTTGCTGGGCACGACGTCGTGGCAGATCCGGCGGGTCGAGAACGGCGTCGTGCGCGTGGTCGACGCGCACGGCGCGCCGCCCTCGATCCCGTTCTGGAACGGCGAAGGCCGCGGCCGGACCGTCGAGCTCTCGTTCGAAGTCTCGCAGGTGCGGCGCGCGATCGACGAGCGCAACGACGCCGACGCCGTGGCGTGGCTGCAACAGGAGTGCGCCATGGACCGTGCCGCCGCGGAGCAGGCCGTCACCTACGTGCGCGCGGGGAAAGCGATCCTCGGCGTCGTCCCGACCGACACGACGCTGGTCGCGGAACGCTTCTTCGACGAAGGCGGCGGGATGCAGCTGATCCTGCACACGCCGTTCGGCGCGCGCATCAACCGCGCGTGGGGCTTGGCGCTGCGCAAGAAGTTCTGCCGCTCGTTCAACCTCGAGCTGCAGGCGGCCGCGACCGACAACGGCCTGGTGCTCTCGCTCACCGATCAGCACGCCTTCCCGCTCGACGTCGTCTGGGAGTACGTCAAATCGGCCAGCGTCGAGGAGACCCTGCGCCAAGCGCTGTTGACGGCGCCGATGTTCGGCGCGCGCTGGCGTTGGAACGCCACCCGGGCGCTGGCGGTGCTGCGTTGGATGGGCGGACGAAAAGTGCCGCCGCAGCTGCAGCGGATGCGTTCGGACGATCTGCTCGCCGCCTGCTTCCCCGATGCCGCGGCTTGCCAAGAGAACATCACCGGACCGATGCGCATCCCCGATCACGTGCTCGTCAACGAGACGATGACGAACTGCCTGCACGAAGCGATGGACCTCGAGGGCCTCACGGCGATCCTCCGGCGCGTCGAGGCCGGCGAGCTGCGCACGGTCGCGGTCGACACGCCCGAGCCCTCGCCGTTCTGTCACGAGATCCTCAGCGCGAACCCCTACGCCTACCTCGACGACGCGCCGCTCGAAGAGCGCCGCACGCGCGCCGTCACGCTGCGCCGCACGATTCGCACCGACCTCGACGGCAGCGGCATCCTCGATCCGGCCGCGATCGCCGAAGTCGCCGAGTCGGCGTGGCCGCTGGTGCGCGACGCCGACGAGCTGCACGACGCGCTCGCGACGCTGGTCGTGGTCGCGCCGCTCGCGGGTTGGCGCGACTGGTACGACGAGCTGGTCGCGCAGCGGCGCGCGACGACGCTGACGACCGCCGGCGGCACCGCGCTGTGGACGTGCGCCGAACGGCTGGAGCTCGCGCGCCTGGCGTATCCCGATGCGACGCTCGCGCCGGAGATCGCGGCCGTGCCGACCCCGGCGTTGCCGGAGCGGCGCGAGGACGCGTTCGCCGAGATTCTGCGCGGCTGGCTCGAGTCGAGCGGCCCGGCGACCGTCGCCGAGCTGGCGGCGCGCTTCGCGGTCGACACCGCCACGATCGAGGTCGCGCTGGTGCGGCTCGAAGTCGACGGGCAAGTGCTGCGCGGCCGCTTCCGCGGCGGCAGCGACGAAGAGTGGTGCAATCGCCGTGTGCTGGCGCGCATCCATCACCTCACGCTGGGCAAGCTGCGGCGCGAGATCGAGCCGGTCACGACCGCGGAGTACGTCCGCTTCCTGTACCGCTGGCAGCACGTCGCGCCGGGCACGCGGCTGCACGGGCTCGACGGCACGATGCAGGTCATCCGGCAGCTGGCCGGCTACGAGATCCCGGCCGCGGCGTGGGAAGCGTCGATCTTGCCGGCGCGCGTCAACGGTTACAAGCGCGAATATCTCGACCGCCTGTGCTACAGCGGTGATTTGATGTGGGGCCGGCTCGCGCCGCACCCGACGCTGCGCAGCGAGGACGACGAGCGTGCGCGCAAGATTCGGCCGACGAAGCTGGCGCCGATCGCGCTCTTCCCGCGCGAGGACGCCGAGGCGCTGATCGTTCATCGCGACGCCGAGGATACCGCCGGCCTCACGCCGGCGGCACGCGAGGTGCTCGAGGAGATCGTGCGCCGCGGCGCCCCGTTCTTCACCGACGTCGTGCGCGGCACGAAGCGTCTCCCGGCAGAGGTGGAAGAGGCGCTCTGGCAATTGGTGGCCGCCGGTTTGGTGACGGCCGACGGCTTCGACGCGCTGCGCTCGCTGATCGACGCCAAGCGCCGCCTGGGCGAGAAAGGGCATCGCGCGCGACCGCGCTCGTCGAGCGGGCGTTGGACGCCGCTCAACGCGCCCACGCCGGCCATCGACGCCGAAGCGTTCGCGCGCCGGCTGTTGGCGCGCTGGGGCGTCGTCTTCCGCGACGTCGTCGCGCGCGAGACGCTGGCGCCGTCGTGGCGCGAGCTGCTCGGCGCGCTGCGCCGAATGGAGTCGCGCGGCGAGATCCGCGGCGGGCGCTTCGTCGCCGGCTACGTCGGCGAGCAGTACGCGCTCCCGGAGGCGCTCGACGCGCTGCGCGCGGCACGCCGGGCCGGCGACGGCGGCGAGGTCGTCGCGGTCAGCGCCTACGATCCCCTCCAACACGCCGCGGCCCTGCTACCGGGAGCTCCGGCGCGGCCGAAGAAGCTCGTCGCCATCTCGTAAGACGCCCGCCGGCGAGGTGACAAGGCCATGAGCGATTCTCACGTCCTGCGACTCGGTGACCACGTGCGCGTCATCGACGAGGATGCCGAGGCACGGGTCACCGCCGTGCACCCCGACGCGCAGGTCGAGGTCGAGTTCCTGCACACCGGCGGATCGGGGCCGCGCCGGCACCGCTACGCGCGCGAGGCGCTCGAGTACGTCGCGCCCGAACACCATCGGCACTGAGGAGACGGGGATGTCGCGCTTTCACCAAGGGACGGCCACGACGCACGTGCGTCCGCACACGACCGTCGACCATCGTCCGGGCGGCTTGGACGTCGACATCGAGGCGTCGAGCGCGTGGATCGCGGTCGGCGTCTTCGACGCGAAAGCCGGTCGCGAACCGGCCGTGCTGTCCTCGGTCGAGACGATGATCGAGCAGTTCGCACGCGAGCGGCCGGTGCCGTCGGCGTTCGTCATGGCCTCGCGCGACGGTCATCGCGTGGTCGCCTTCCTGTGGCTGGCCGGACACGACGCGTTCCGTGCGCTGCAGAGCGCGTGGGATCAGCACCACCTGCACTTGGCGCGCGAGGACAAGGCGGAATCGATGCGGCTCGCGCTCTGTCACTGCACCGCGACCAGCGGTGATCCGCTGTTCGAGATCGGCACGACCGAGGTCGTCACGTTCGAGGAGCACACCGGCGCGAACGCCGTGCTGCCGAGCGGCGACGACGACACCGTGCTCGGGCGCGCGCTGCTGGTCGACGACGTCGCGCAGCACAGCTTCGTCCTCTCGCGCTTCTCGCGCTACGACGGCAACGCTCGGCGCTACGCGATCGCGCGCTCGTGGGGTTCTTGACTACGGTGTAGACGACCGGGGCCCGAAATGACTTCGTTGTAGACGGCTCGAGTAGGCCGTTTACGCGTACCATGGGCACGTGCTGGTCGTGCTCTTGCTGACCTCGGCGACATTTGCCGTTGCCGCCGTTACGCCGGCTCCGAACGCGGCGGCATCGCCGTCGCCCTCGCCGCGTGCGACGCTCTCGACGATCGGGACGACCGCGACGGCGAGCCGTTCGACGAACCTGGTCGGCACGGCCGACTCGGCCTCGGCTGGGACGATCGGCGCCGAGCAGATCGCGACGCGTCCGCTCTTGCGGCCCGGCGAGCTGCTCGAGCAGATTCCCGGCCTGGTCATCAGCCAGCACAGCGGCGAGGGGAAAGCCAACCAGTACTACTTGCGCGGATTTCAGCTCGACCACGGCACCGATCTCGAAGGCACCGTCGACGACGTCCCGGTCAACATGCCGACCCATGCGCACGGGCAAGGCTATTCCGACATCAACTGGTTGATCCCCGAGCTGGTCCAGTACGTCAGCTTCGAGAAGGGCCCGTACTACGCCGACGAGGGCGATTTCGCGACGGCCGGTTCGTACGATCTCACCTATCGCGACACCATCGCCCCGATCGAGGAGTTCGCGATCGGTGACTACGGATACGATCGCTACCTGGTCGCGGGCTCGCGTTCGGCGGGCGGCGGCAACCTGCTGGGCGCGTTCGAGTACGATCGCGACAACGGGACGTTCATCAGTCCCGACGAGTACGAGAAGTTCAACGGCGTGCTGCGCTGGAGCCGGCAAACGGCGAACAGCTACGTCGACGTCGACGCGATGGCATACCATGGTGCGTTCGACTCGACCGATCAGATCCCGCAGCGACTCGTCGACGCGGGCGTGCTGAACCGCTATTCGGCGTTCGACCCGAGCGACGGCGGCACGACCGATCGATACGTGCTGGACGGCAAGTGGGTCCACGCCGACGCCGAGGGCGTCTCCCAGGTCAGCGCGTTCGGTGAGCTCTACGGCCTCGACCTGTTCTCCGATTTCACCTACGATCTCGACGACGCGACCGACTACTACAACGTCACGGCGAATCCGGTCACCTGCAACCCGCTCTACACGACCTGCAAGCCGGGCGCGAACCACGTCGGCAGCTACGTCTCGTACTGCCCGGCGAACGATACGCCGACCGGCGGCGCGACGGTGGCGGGATCGGTCTCGCCCGCGCCGTTCACCTACGCCTGCGGCGATCAGCGCGAGCAGCTCGACCAACGGTTCGTCACCGGCCTGACGGCGAAGCGCACGTATACGAGCCGGCTGTTCGAGACGACGATCGGCACCGGCTTTCGCAACGATAACATCCCGGTCGTCGGACTCTTCCTCACCAGCGATCGCCTGCGGTACCCCGAGGGCACCCTGAGCGACGATCACGTCGCGGAGTTCGACCAGTTCCTATGGCTGCAGTCGCAGTACCGCATCGGGCCGAGGCTGCGCTTGATCGGCGGCGTGCGCGAGGACGCGTACCGGATCGACGTCCAGGCGTACCTGCCGGGGAACTCGGGACTGGTCCACGCCGCGCTGGTGAGCCCGAAACTGATGGCCGCGTATGCGTTCGATCGGCACCAGGAGCTCTACGTCGACGCGGGCGACGGCTTCCATTCGAACGACGGCCGCGAGACGACGCAGACGCTCGACCCGCAGACGCACGCCGACATCGACCCGAGCGGCGATCCGGTCACGAAGTACTCGCCGCTCAACCGCGCGCAGGGGTCCGAGGTCGGCTACCGCTACTCGAACGGATTGCTGACCAGCACGGTCTCGGCCTGGCAGCTGCACATGAACTCGGAGCTGGTCTTCGACGGCGACAACGGTACGACGGCCCCGGCCGGACCGACGATCCGGCGCGGTCTCGAGTTCGCCAACTTCTACACGCCCGACCATTGGCTGACGCTCGACCTGGACGTCGCGACCTCGACGGCGCGCTTCACGTCTAACTTCAACGGCCAGGGAACCTACGTTCCCGAGTCGCTCAACGCGGTGACGTCGGCGGGGATCACGCTCGACCGACCGGCCTTCGCGGCCTCCCTGCGCTACCGCTATTTCGGCCCGCGCGCGCTGGACCAGGCGGGCGACGCGTTCTCCACGCCCTCGAACATCGTCAACCTGCAGCTGACCCGTAAGCTCCCGCGCGGGCGCCGGCTCACGCTCGACGTCCTCAACCTGTTCGACAACACGCAGGCAGACGACGTCGAATACTACTATCAATCCTGGGTCCCCCAGGACGCGCTGAACCCCGCCTACGCGAAGGATCCCGCGATCAATCCGCTGCTGGGTGGCCAGGGCGTCAACGACTATCATTTCCATCCGACCGAACGGCGCATCGTACGGCTGAGCTACGCGCTGCCGCTCTGAGGGCGAATCGTGCGCCGATCGCGTACAGTCACGACGTGCCGCAGTGGACCGCCGACATCGAGGTCGCGCTGAGCGGAGGGCCGGCCGGTATCGGCGAGAAGCCAGTGCGGCGATGCGGACGGTGCGGCTGGGGCGGACGGGGCTGAAGATCTCCGAGATCTGCCTGGGGACGATGACCTTCGGGCTCCAGACGGACCGGGACGAAGCGTTCCGGATCATGGACGTCGCGGCCGAGGCGGGCGTCGATTTCTTCGACGTCGCCGACGTGTACCCGGTGGGCGGGACGCTCGAGACGGTCGGGCGCACCGAGGAGATCGTCGGCGACTGGCTGGCCGGCAAGCGCGCGCGCTTCGTGGTGGCGACCAAGGTCTACAATCCGGTCGGGCCGGGACCGAACGACGAGGGCAACTCGCGCCGGCACGTCATCGACGCCTGCGAGCAGTCGTTGCGGCGGCTGAAGACCGACTTCATCGATCTCTACTACATCCACCGCTGGGACACGCAGACGCCGATCGACGAGACGCTCGGGGCGTTCGACGATCTGCGCCGTGCGGGCAAGATCCGCTACGCCGGGTGCAGCAACATCGCGGCCTGGCAGATGATGCAAGCGCTGTGGACCGCCGACGCGAACCGGACGGTGCGCTTCGACGCGGTCCAGCCGCGCTACAATCTGCTGTATCGGAACATCGAGGCGGAGCTGCTGCCGGCGGCGCAAGCCAACGGCGTCGGCGCGGTCGTCTTCAACCCGCTGGCCGGCGGCGTGCTGACCGGAAAGTACAAGCCCGGCGAACGCCCGCAGGAGGGGACGCGCTTCACGCTCGGCAGCGCGGCGCAGCTCTACCAGGCCCGTTACTGGCAAGACGCGCAGCTCGACGTCGTACAGAAGCTGGCCGCCGACGTCGCCTCGCGCGGGAAGTCGATCACTCACGTCGCGCTGCGCTGGGCGCTCGAACAGCCGGGCGTCACCGCGGCGATCGTCGGCGCCAGCCGGGCCGATCAGCTGCGCGACTCGTTGGGCGCGCTGGCGATCGAGCTCGACGACGCCGACCGGCGCGCTTGCGACCAGGCGTGGTACGCCCTGCCGCGCCGGCGGCCCGAGGAGGAACGCTGATGGGATGGACGTTTCTGCGCCACGGCAGCAACACGTTGCTGCTGGCGCTGATCGCGGTCGTCGCGATCGTGCTGGCGATCGGTGTCGCGCCGTTCCACTGGCTCGGTGCGGTCATCGGCGCGCTCGTGTTCTTCGGTTCCGAGTACACGACGCACCGTTTCCTCTTGCATGCGCCGCCGATGAAGAATCCCACCGTGCTCAAGCTCCAACACCGCTTGCACTACGATCATCACGTCGCGCCGACGCAGCTCGACCTGCTCTTCCTGCCGCCGTGGTTCGTCGTCCCGGTGACGCTCCTGACGGCGGGCATCTACGCGGCGATCACTCGCGATGCGGGCTGGACGCTCTCACTGCTGTTCGGCAGCCTGGCGGGGCTGTTCTACTACGAGTGGGTCCACTACGTCGCGCACATCCCGTTCCAGCCGGTCACCGGCTACGGCCGCTGGATCAAGAAGTACCACCTCTGGCACCACTACAAGAACGAACACCTGTGGTTCGGCGTGACCAACCCGAGCACCGACGTTCTCGGCCTCACGTATCGCGACGTGACCGAGGTCGACAAGTCGGGGACGACGCGCGTTTTGTTCCCGAAGGAGTAGAGCGCTGATGTTCCATCTCGAACAGTTCACCAGCCTCGGGCTGCTGCTCATGCGCATCATGGTGGGCGTGGTCTACGCCGGCAGCGGCCTCAAGGATCTCAAGGACCCCGCCGCGCGCGCCAAGAGCATCGGCCAGTCGCAGGGCTTCACGATCTTTCTCTCGGTCGCGGAGATCGCCGGCGGCGCCGGCATCATCCTGGGCGTCCTGCAGCAGCTCGCCGTGCTCGGGCTGCTCGCGATCATGGCCGGCGCGATCCAAAAGAAAGTCGTCGTCTGGAAGACGGGCTTCTGGGGCAAGGACGGCGGTGAAGGCTGGTACTACGACCTCACCTTCGTCTCGACGTTGCTCGTCATTCTCTTCACCAACGGCGGCGACTACGTCCTGATGCACTGACGCCGAGGAGTCCCGTCCGCCGGCGTCGCAAGCAGCCTCACACCTGCTCGTCGCCGGAGGTAGCGGGATGCGTTCGGTGGTGCTCGGTCTCGGCGTGGTCGCGGCGGCGTTCGTTCTCGCCGCGCAGCTGCCGCACGTCGCGGCGACCGCGGCGGTTCCGCTCCCGGCGGACCCGATGCCATGCCCGCACGAGCAAGCCGTGCCGGCCGCGCTGACCCTCCCCAAGGACGTCCCGCCCGGCGATCCGGTCGCGCTCGAACAGCACATCCTCGCCTATTTGGGCAGCTACAAGTACCGCGAGCTGGGCTGGTGCGTCGACAAGTCGGTGCGCGACACCGGCCCCTACGTCCACGGACAGTACTTCGGCACGCATCCGGCGGTGCGCATCTACTATTCGCCCGAGGTCATGGCGTGGCTGCGCAACGGCCGCCGCGGCGAGATCGCGGACGGCGCGGTCATCATCAAGGAACAGTACAGCCCCACGCCGGCGGCGCGCTACGTGGGATTGCCCGAGCGCGCGCTCAAGCCGACCGACTGGACCTTCATAATCCGCCGCAAAGGCGCCTCACGCGACGGCTGGTTCTGGGGCGAGGTGTGGACGACGATGTTCTCCAACCCGCCTTCCAAGACGGCGTACCAGAACGCCGGCTTCGGCCTATACTGTCTGCGCTGCCACGGTTCGGCCGACAAGCTCTCGACCTTCGCCGCGACCGAGAACATCAAGGGCTTCCCCGGCGATCCGATCACGTTCTACGTCGACGACAGTTGGCGTACGCCGCCGCCCACGCTCGCGCAGGCGCCCACCCCGCAGCCGACGAGCCTCGAGCGCGAGCACGAGAAGAACGCGGCGCCCTCGCTGCGCGTGGCGCGCGCGATCGAGGCCGAGCAGACGCCCGAGCCGGTGCAGACGTTCCCGGCCGAGCCGCTCGACACCGTCGTCGCGACCATCCACGGCCCGCATCCGTTCATCACCTCCGACCAGTGCATGGGCTGTCACAGCGCGGCGTCCGGTGCGCCGTCCGGCCCGCTGATGTGGCTGACGCCGCCGCCGTTCGCGCCGCCCACGCCGGCCCCCGCGGCGAACGCGGGACCGATCGGCGTCAACGTCTCCGAGTACGGCGAATGGCGCTGGTCGCCGATGGGGCTGGCCGGACGCGATCCGGTGTTCTTCGCGCAGCTCGAGAGCGAGAAGGCCTTGATCGCCGCGATCCCGAGCAAGGAGATCGCCGGCGACGATCCGGCCCGCACCCGTGCGATCCTGCAGCAGCAAGTCGTCGACACCTGCATGCGCTGTCACGGCGTGATGGGAAAGCGCACGCTCGATGCGCTCCACGGCCCGGACGCGCACTTCAACGAGGCATGGGTGTTCCGGGCCGATCCGTCCTCGCCCGACTTCCACTACGGCGGCCTCGCGCGCGACGGCATCAGCTGCGCGGTCTGTCATCGCATCACCCAGACGCCGCGCGAGAAAGCCTCGTTGGCGTACGTGCTCGAGACGCGCTCGACCGGGCTGTTCTCGGTCGGCCCGCCCGACAAGTACCACGGACCGTTCTCGAACGACGGACTGGCCACCGCGCCGATGAAGAACGCCATCGACGTCACGCCGGAGTACGACCCCCTCACCAAGTCCGCGCGGCTGTGCACCAGCTGCCATAGCATCAATTTGCCGGTCATCGACGCGCCGCCGAAGATCCATCCGATCGTCCCGGCGATGGAGCACGACGTCGAGCAGAACACCTACGTCGAGTGGGTCAACAGCCGGTTCCAGACCGAGTACAAGCCGCTCGCCGGCGCCAAATCGTGCCAAGACTGTCACATGCCGCCGTCGGTCGCCAACGCGCGGCTGCACGTCGACGATCCGGCCATTCAGACCCGCATCGCGCTGGTCGAGGATCAGACCTACCCGCAGGCGGAGCATCACGCGCCGCTCTCGGACATCACCGTCAGCTATCGCCGGCAGGACTTCCGGCGCCACGAGCTGCTCGGCCTCAACGCGTTCCTGTTGCAGACGTTCCGTACCGATCCGAACGTGCTGGGCGTGCGGCTGGGCGACTACATGTCGGGCTCGATCAACGATCTCCCCGACGCGATCGCCAACGTTATGCGCCAGGCCACCGAGTCGACCGCGCGGCTGCGCGTCAGCTCGCGCACGGAGGGCGGGACGCTGGTCGCGACGGTCGACGTCGAGAACCTGACCGGCCACCGCTTCCCCAGCGGCGTCGGCTTCCGTCGCGCCTTCATCGAGCTCGACGTCACCAAGCCCGACGGCACGCCGGTATTCGAGTCGGGTCACAGCGACGACCACGGCGTCATCGTCGACGGCGGCAAGCCGCTGCCCAGCGAGTTCTTCACCCGTCTGCCCGACGGGAAGCAAGCGTATCAGCCGCACTACGACGCGCGGCATCCGATCACGCGGCCCGACCAGGTCCAGATCTTCGAGGAGCTGGTCGCGAACAAAGCGGGCCAGTTCACCGACAGCTTCGTGATGCGCGACCACACCGTCAAGGACAACCGGCTCCTGCCGCAGGGCTGGCGCCGCGACGGACCGCCGGGCGTCGTGCTGCCCGCACACTGGCTCAACGCGACGCGGCCGGTCGGCGTGGGCGACGATCCGCGCTACGCCGACGGCTCGGGCAGCGCGCAGACCGTGTATCGCATCGCGCTCCCAAGCGGCGTCGATCCGACGACGCTGCGCGTGCACGCGACGCTGTGGTACCAGTCGTGGCAACCCGACTTCCTCCACCAGCGCACGGCCGGCGACGGTCCGGCGGCAACGCGGCTGCGCGCGCTCGTCGCGTCGCTCGGCACGCTCGAGGGTACGCCGCTCGCCGGTTGGAAGATCAAGATCGCCAACGCCACCGCACGACAGTAAGACCTGACCGGTCCGCGTCGAAGTCGTGCGCATGGGACCGGCCACGGAGTCAGGGCCGGACGGGTCGCACTCCGAGTCGTCGCGCCGCGCGTATCTGACTCGTACCGTCGCGCACGTCCTGGCCGCCGACGTACCGCTCGACGAGTTGTGGTCGCGCTGCGCCGTGCCGCTGGCACTCTTGGCTGACGCCCGGCGCGTCGTCGTCATTCTGTCCGACGGCGACGACGAACGGGTCGTGCACGACTCGACGCCCGACGAGCCGGCCGATCCCGGGGCCCTGGTCGTCCCGATCCGCTTCGCCATGCAGACACTGGGGACGCTGCGTTTCGAGGGCGTCCGCGACCCGGCGAATCCGGTGCTGGTCTCGCTGCTCGACTCGTGCGCGCTGTTCGTCGGGGCGCGGCTGCACCACGAGGGGACGCTGCGCAACACGCGGCGCTACGCCGAGCTGGCCTTCACCGACGCGCTGACGGGGCTCGCCAACCGGCGCCGTTTCGACGAAGCGCTGGCACTCGAGTGGACGCGCGCGCTGCGCGAGCGCTCGCCGCTGACGGTGCTGATCGCCGACCTCGACCACTTCAAGGCCTACAACGACACCTACGGCCACGCCGCCGGGGATCTGTGCTTGCGCCAGGTCGGCGGGCGGCTCGGGGCGTGCGTGCAGCGGCCGGCCGATCTGGCCGCGCGATACGGCGGCGAAGAGTTCGTCGCGCTCTTGCCGGACACGGATCTCAAAGGCGGGATCGCGCTCGGCGAACGCTTGCGCACCGAACTGGCGAGTCTCACGCTGGTCCACGCCGGCTCGTCGCTGGGCCGCGTGTCGGCCAGCATCGGGGTCGCTTCGATCGTCCCGGACAGCTCGATCGGGGCCGAGCAGCTCTTGCGCCGCGCCGACGAAGCGCTCTATCGCGCGAAGCGCGGCGGCCGCGACCGCGTCGTCGCCGGTACCTACGTCTCCGACGCCGCCGGCGCGCGGCGCGAGCGCACCGCCGTCCCCAACAACCTGCCGATCGAGCTGACGCGGATGATCGGCCGGCGCAGCGAGATCGCGGCGGTGCGCACGCTGGTCGAAGACCGCCGACTGGTGACCGTCGTCGGCGCGGGCGGGACGGGCAAGACGCGCGTCGCGCTCCACGCCGCGACCGAGCTGGCAGAGCGGTTCACCGACGGCGCGTGGTTCGTCGACCTGGCGCCGCTGGCCGATCCGGCACTGGTCGGCACGACGATCGGTGAGGTCTTCGGCATTCCGCTGGCGCCCGATCCGAGCGCGATCCCGACGCTGGTCGAGGCGCTGGCCGGGCGGCGCGCGCTGCTGGTGCTCGACAACTGCGAGCACCTCATCGGTGCGGCCGCCGACGCCGCCGCGGCGCTGCTGCGCGGGCGGCCGGAGATCGCGATCCTGGCCACCAGCCGCGAGCCGCTCGGGATCGCGGGCGAGACCCTCTACCGTCTGCCGCCCCTCGACGCGCACGATGCCGCCGAGCTGTTCGTCGATCGCGCGCGCGCGGCCACGCCGAGCTTCACGCTGAGCGCCGGCGACGACGCGCTGGTCGAGGACATCTGCCGCCGGCTCGACGGGATCGCGCTGGCGATCGAGCTGGCGGCCTCGCAGGTCGGCGTGCTGGGCCTGGCCGCGATGGCCGAGCGGCTGCGCGCGCGCTTCCGGTTCCTGACCGGCGGCGACCGCAGCGCGCTGCCGCGCCACCAGACGGTGCGCGCGCTGTTCGATTGGAGCTACGATCTGCTCGCGCCGGCCGAGGCGGCGGTGCTGCGACGGCTGTCGGTCTTCGCCGGCGGGTTCGACCTCGAAGCCGCCTGCGCGGTGTGCGAAGACGACGTCGCCGACACGCTGACCGCGCTGGTGCGCAAGTCGCTGGTCGAAGACATCGGCCTGGCGCAGCGGCGCTACCGGCTGCTCGAGTCGACGCGCGAGTACGCGCGCGAGCAGCTGCTGGCCTCGGGCGAGCGCGACCAGACCGCGCGGCGCCATGCGAACGCGGTGCTCGACGTCGCGCGCGCGGGGGCGGCGATCTATCGGACGACGCCGGCCGACGCGTGGATCGCCGCGCGGCGTCCCGACCTGGACAACTACCGCGAGGCGCTGGAGTGGTCGCTCGGCGAGGGCAACGAGCCGGTCCTGGGCGCGCAGATCGCGACCGCGCTGCGCTCGTTCTTCGACGACGTCGCGCCCGCCGAGGGCGCGCAATGGTACGAGCGCGCGTTGGTCGCGCTCGGCGAGGGCGAGCCGGCGCTGCAAGCGCAGCTGCTGATGGCGCTGCACTCCGGCCGGCGCGACCGTCCGGCGACCACGATTCGCGCCTCGCTCGAACGTGCGGTCGCGATCTGCCGCGAGCTGGGCGACGACGCCCTGCTGGCCGAGGCGACGCGCATGCTGGCGCAGATCATCGGCTGGTACTTTCGGGCCGAGCGCGAGCTGGCCGACGCGTACGCGCAAGAGTCGATCGCGCTGGCGCGCAAGCTGGGCGATCCGTATCAGCTGGCGGTCTCGCTGCGCACGCGCGGGCTGACCATCGACATCGCCGATTTTCCCGCCAAGCGGGCCGCGCTCGAGGAG
This sequence comes from Candidatus Sulfotelmatobacter sp., assembly GCA_035504415.1. Classification (NCBI taxonomy): domain Bacteria; kingdom Pseudomonadati; phylum Acidobacteriota; class Terriglobia; order Terriglobales; family Candidatus Korobacteraceae; genus Candidatus Sulfotelmatobacter; species Candidatus Sulfotelmatobacter sp. Next base: position 357,047 of record DATJRY010000017.1, read on the forward strand.
GCGATCGTCTTGCTCGAGCGGCTCGGCAACATGCGGATGGTCGGTTCGGCGCTGACGTGGCTGAGCGAGATGGAGTTCTCGGCCGGCGACGAGGCGCGCGCGCTGACGCTAGGCCGCGAAGCGCTGCGCGCCGCCGAGCAGACCGGTTCGACCGCGCTCGACATGAACGCGTCCTCGAACCTCGCCCTCTACGCCGCCGCGCAGGGCGATTGGGAGCTGGCGCGCCGGATGGCCGAGCGGGCGCTGCAACGGGCCCGCGAGGCGCGCGATCCCGAGCACCTGACCTGGTCGGTCCAGGCGCTGGCGATCATCGCGGCCGGGCGGTACGATCCGGGCCGCGCCGCGCGCTTGCTGGGCTTCTGCGCGACGCGGGCGGGGATCGTCCACGCGCCGCGGCAAGCCGACCAGAGCGAAGACCTCACCTATCGGCGGCTGGCACAGCGGCTGTGCGAGACGCTTGGTGAGGACGGCTACCGGTTCGAGCTCGCGATCGGCGGTCAGTACGGCGAGGACGAGGCCATCGCCGAGGGGTTGGCCGGCTAGGGGAGCCGGCGGTGGGCGCTAGACGTCCTGGTCCGGCGCTTCGCGGTGGAAGAAGTCCCACGCGAAGCCGGCGACGACGCCCGCGGCGCCGATTCCGATTGCGATTTCGAGCATGACGCACCCTACAACCGGCGTACCGGAGGGGGAGTTCACTACCACGCGGCCGTGCCCGGGCTGAATCCGAGCACCGCGCCGAGCGGCGAATCCGAGTCGGACGCCGAAGGTGTCTCTTGCCTGCAGAGCAGCTACCGCTAGTAACGAAGGAGCTCCCATTCCCCCTCCGCGCAGAAAGGGAGGCGGCGGCAAACGCCGGCGCCGCGCCCCGCTCGAACAATCCGCCCCGAAAGAAGACACGCTGAGCCTGGTCGGCCGCGTGATCGAAACGTTCCCCAGCTCGACGTTCAAGGTCGAGCTCGAAAACGGTCACACGATCCTCGCCAGCCTGGCCGGCCGGCTCCGCCGCTTTCGCATCCGCATCACCCCGGGTGACGACGTCGACGTCGAGCTCTCGCCGTACGATCTGACGCGCGGCCGCATCACATATCGCCGACAGGGGCGTAACGCGACGTAGCGCGGCGGGCGAACGTCTAGGGCGCGACGAACGTTTGCACTCCAAGATGCGAGCGTCGCGCGCCTTGGCGCTGATCGCCCTGTTCTTCGTTGCCGTGGCGGCGGCGTGGTGGGCGACCCACCGTACGACCACGCCGGGTGTCGGCGACGCGGTGACGGTGTATTACGCGAAAACGGACGGCACGACGCTCGTGCCGTGGCGCGTCTCGCTCGGCTCGGCCCGCGACCGGTCGAGCGTCGCCTTCTACGCCGCCACCCAGTGCCTCGCCGGTCCGCCGCCGAGCGTGGAAGCCGTGCGCTTCCCGGCCGGCACGCGCGTGCGCAGCCTCGACCTCGACGGGACGACGGCCGACGTCGACCTCTCGCGCGAAGTCGACAGCTCCGCCGAGGGCGGCTTCGTCGAGGCGGCGGAGTTCAAAGCACTCGTCTGGACCCTCACGCAGCCCGGGCTCGGCATCGACGCCGTGCGCGTGCGCGTCGAGGGTTCCCGCATCGCGACGCTTCCCGGAGGGCACCTCGAGCTCGATGAACCACTCTCGCGCTCGTCTTTCTGATCGCGTTCTCGCCGCGCTGGCGTGCGCGGTGCTCGCGTTCTCGATCGCGCCGCCGGCGCGCGCGCAGCAGACGCAACCACTCTGGTTCCAAGGGACCCAGCTGATCCTCGCGCGGGCGATTCCGCTCGACGACGACCTCGCGGTCCCTACCCGCGACCCGGGGATGCAACGCTTCCTCCAACGGCTCGGCGCGACGGTCTCGTACGACCCGCAACAGAAGTACGTCGTCGTCACCGCTCAGGACCGGCGCACGATCGTGTTCACGGTCGGCGACGCCGCCTACACGGTCGGCGGCGTGCGGGCGCGCGCACCGTTCGCGCCGCACGCCGACGGCGACGACGTCGATCTGCCGTTCTTCACGCTGGCGCGCGCGCTGTACGTCGACCCCGTGCCCGGCGAGGGTGAGACCGTCTTGCAGCCGCGCATCGGCGCGCTCGAGGTGCGCACCGACGGCGGCCGCACGACGGTGACCGTGCGCGCGGCGATGCCGCTGGTCACCAGCAGTCAGAGCGACACGCCCGAGCAGCTGCAGCTGGCGTTCGTCGGCCAGGGCAGCGCGGTCGGGCCGCTGCAGAGCGCGCTCGGCCCCGCCGTCCGCGCCGTCGACGTCGGCGTCGGCGGCTCGGCCCGCGTGCCGACCACGACGCTGACGATCGTCGGCGCGCCGGGTTCGACGCACCGCATCCTGCAAGGCTCGACGCCGGCGACGCTGACCGTCGTGTTCGACGCCGCCGGCGGCGCGGGCGGCGTGTTCTCACGCACGCCGCCGACGCCGCCGCCGCTGGGCACCGAACCCGCCACCGAACCCGGTACGGACCAGACGCCCTCGTCGAGCTATCCGCAGACGCCGCCGACGGCGGCGCCGCCCCTGGTCGCCGGCCGTGCGACGGTCACCGACCTGCAGATCACGCCCGGTGCCGACGATGCGCTCACGGTGCAGGTCGCGCTCAGCGGCGCGGTCTCGTACACCTGGCACCGCTTGGCCGACCATCGCTGGTACGTCGACCTCGCCAACACGACGCTGACCGGACCGGGACGCAACGAGCAGCCGTCCTTCGGTGCGGTGCAGTCGGTGCGGGTCGCGCAGATCGGCAGCGACGATGCGCCCGCGGTGCGCATCGCCTTCTCGCTCAGCGGCGACCAGCAGATCGATCTCGCCCCGGTCGCCACCGGCCTCGCCATCACGGTCGAGACGGCCACCACGACCGACGTGGCGCGCAGCGGCGGCGGTCGCACCGGCGGCGCGCCGCTGGTCGCCAGCGCCGTGCCGACCGGTTCGCCGCCCAGCGAGATGATGAACCCCGACGGCACCTGGAAGTACGGCGCGGCGGCGTCGCCGACACCGGCGCCGGCGCCGGTGGCCCCGTACGCGCCGGTGGTCTTCGGCAACGGCTCGCGCATCATCGTCATTGATCCCGGGCACGGCGGCGAGGACCACGGCACCGAGCACAACGGCCTGACCGAGAAAACCCTGACCCTCGAGATCGCCGACCGGCTCAAGACGCTGCTGATCGCGCAGGGCTGGACCGTGCGCATGACGCGCGACACCGACATCGACCCGGTCAGCCAGGCGAACTTGGTCAAGATGCGCGCCGACGGCCTGCCCAACCCGACCGATCGCGCCTACCTGCAGACCCGCTGCGACGTCGCCAACGACGTGAACGCGCGCTTGTTCATCAGCATCCACGTCAACAGCGCGCCGATCGTCAGCGCGCGCGGCACGACCTTCTTCTGGTACAAGCCGCAGGATCTGCCCTTCGCCCAGGCGCTCGAGAAGAGCGTCATCGCCGCCGCCGGCACGCCCGACGACGGCACCCGACACGCGAACTTCTACGTGATCAGACATACGACGATGCCCGCCGTGCTGATCGAGACGGCCTTCATCACCAACCCCGAGGACGTCGCGCTGTTGCGCGAGTCGTCGTTCTTGCAGCACGTCGCGCAAGGGATCGCCAGCGGCGTGCGCAGCTTCGCCGGCTCGCAGCAGCAGAGCTCGCTGAGCGCGCCGCAGTGATCGGTCTCTACGACTCGGGGCTGGGCGGCTTGACCGTCCTGCGCGCGCTACGCGGTGCCGGCGTCGACCAGGACGTCGTCTACTTCGCCGACCAGGCCCACGTCCCGTACGGCGACCGCACCGACGCGCAGATCCTCGGGTACCTGAGCGAGAACCTCGCGCTGTTGGCCGAGCTGGACGTGGCGGCGGTGGTGACGGCCTGCAACACCAGCTGCGCGATCGCGCAGCGCGCCGGCTGGCCGGCGACGGCGTTCCCGGTGCTCGACATCGTGGCGACCGCCGGCGCCTCGTTCGCGGGCTCGCCGCTGCGCAAGATCGGCGTCGTCGCGACCGCCGCCACCGTGCGCAGCGGCGCCTACGGCCGCGCGATCCGCGCCGCCGCTCCGCACGCCGAGGTCGTCGAGCTGGCCGCGCCGCCGCTGGTACCGCTGGTCGAACGTGGTGCCGCGGACAGCGATGCGGCGCGCGACGCCGTCGCGGCCGTCGTCGCCGCGCTGCCGGACGACCTCGACGCGCTCGTCTACGGCTGCACGCACTACCCGCTGCTCGACGCCTGGTTCGCGGGCGCGCTCGGCCCGAACGTCGCCCGCATCGACCCCGCGCACGCGCAAGCCGCTGCGACGAACGCGCTCGTCGCGCGGCTGGGTCTGCCGGCGGGCAACGGAACGACGACCTACTACACCAACGGCGATCCGGTCGCGTTCGAAGCATCGGTGCGCCGCTGGACCGGCGATCTGACCGGACGCGTGGCAGGCCTGGTCGCTCGTTAGCGCGCATCCGCGCGAAACGTGCCGGTGTCGAACCGGGCATGAGCACGATCACCATTCCGCGCCGCACGCTCGGGCGGCTCGAGACGTCCGCGCTCGGGCTGGGCTGCATGGGCATCTCGTTCGCCTACGGCCCGCCGGCCGAAGAGTCGGGGACGCAAGCGATCCACCGTGCGCTCGATCTGGGCATCACCATGATCGACACGGCCGAGATCTACGGCCCGTTCCGCAACGAGGAAGTCGTCGGCGCCGCCATCGCCGGCCGCCGCGACCAGGTGCAGCTGGCGACGAAATTCGGTTTCTCGTTCAAGGACGGCAAGCGCATCGACGGCGCCGACAGCTCGCCGGCGAACGCCAAGCGCGCGCTCGAAGGTTCGCTCAAACGGCTGAACGTCGACTACGTCGACCTGTGGTACCAGCACCGCGTCGATCCCAAGGTGCCGATCGAGGAGACCGTCGGCGCGATGGCCGAGGCGGTGCAGTCCGGCAAGGTCCGCTTCATCGGCCTCTCGGAAGCCTCGGCCGCGACGATCCGGCGCGCGCACGCGGTCCATCCGATCACCGCGGTGCAGAGCGAGTACTCGCTGTGGACGCGCGGCGTCGAAGACGAGGTGCTGCCGACGCTGGCGGAGCTGGGCATCGGCTTCGTCCCCTACTCCCCGCTGGGCCGCGGCTTCCTCACCGGTACGGTGACGGCCGACTCGCTCGACGCGAGCGATTTCCGCCACACCAACCCGCGCTTCATCGGCGACGCCGCGGCGAACAACGCGAAGCTGGTCGAGATCGTCAAAGCCGTCGCGGCGAAGCACGGCGCGACGCCGGCGCAGATCGCGCTCGCCTGGGTGCTCTCGCGCAACGAGCACTTCGTCCCGATCCCCGGCACCACCAAGCCCGCCCGCGTCGAAGAGAACGCCGGCGCGCTGCAGATCGCGCTCGACGCCGACGACCTCGCCCAGCTCGACGCGATCGCGAGCAAGGTCAAGGGCGACCGCTACAACGAGGCCGGCCGCGCCCTGATCGAGGCCGAGCAGCTCAGTCTCTAGACGACGTGAAAGATTCGAAAGAACAGCAGGGTCGTCACCAGCGCTAGGAGCGTTCCGGCGACGACTTGCAGGACGGTGTGGGCGCGCAGGTAGACGCGCGCCCAGCCGACCAGCGGGATCAGGACGTAGAACGGCACGGGGCGCTCGCCGAAGAGCACGGTGAGCGCGACCAGCGGCGCGGTGATGCCGAGCGCGTGCGTCGAGATCTTCCAGTAGCGCGTGATCCACTGCACGACCAGCGCGCTGGCGGCGTAGCCGGCCATCGAGGCGGTCATGATCGCCGGCGCGTGGATCGCCCACAGATCGAGCGCACCCAGCGCGTAGAAGATGACGAACGCGATGAAGACCCGCTCGCGCTCGGAACGGATCGACATGTCCAGGTCCGAGATCCGGTCGGTCGCGTACAGGTAGAAGATGAACAGCATCGGCGCGATCGAGGTGAAGAACGCGCTGTTGAAGAGCAGGACCAGGAAGTCGTGTGTCCCGGTGGACCGGGCCCCGGCCAGAATGACGAACAGTGCGAGCGAGGTCAGGAAGGGGTTGCAGACCGTCGAGAGGATCCGCGCCACGTCGGTCCATGCTCGCTTGCGCACGCGCAGCGACGCCGGCTGCGGGGGGAGGGCCTGCACGGGGACGGGCCTTCGGCCCTTGCCGTCGAACACCCCCGGATGATCCTCGAGCGCATCGCCTCGCCGGCCGACGTCAAGCGGCTGACGCGCCCTGAGCTGGACCAGCTCGCGCGCGAGATTCGGGAGACGCTGATCCGGGTCTGCGCGGCCAACGGGGGCCACTTGGCCCCGAACCTCGGGGTCGTCGAGCTGACCATCGCGCTGCACCGCATCCTCGACCTGCCGCGCGACGTCGTCGTCTGGGACGTCAGCCATCAGAGCTACGTCCACAAGCTGCTGACCGGCCGTGCGTCGCGTTTCGACACGCTGCGCCAGGGCGGCGGCATCAGCGGTTTCACCATGCGCAGCGAGTCCGAGTACGACCACTTCGGCGCCGGCCACGCCTCGACCGCGATCTCGGCGGCGCTCGGCATGGCGACCGCGCGCGATCTGGCCGGCGGCCGCGAGACCGTCGTCGCCGTCATCGGCGACGGCGCGATGACCGGCGGACTGGCCTACGAGGCCATCAACAACGCCGGGCTGCTGAAGAGCAACTTCATCGTCGTGCTCAACGACAACGAGATGTCGATCGCCCCCAACGTCGGCTCGATCGCCTCGTACCTGGGCGTGCTGCGCTCCAAGCCGCTCTTCACGCGCGGCCGCGAGTTCGTCAAGGGCGTGCTCGACCACGTCCCCCTCGGCGAGACCGCGCGCAAGGCGCTCTCGACCGCCGAGATGGCCGGGATGCGCTTCGTCTCCGCGGAGCACAAGGCGCCGGTCATCTTCGAGGAGATGGGCTTCCGGTACATCGGCCCGATCGACGGTCACGACGTCGACACGCTGCTCGACGTGCTCTCCAACGCGCGGCGCATCCCGGGTCCGGTGCTGCTGCACGTCAAGACCGTCAAGGGCAAGGGCTTCGGCATCGCCGAGGACGACAGCCGCACGTTCCACGGCGTCGGGCCCGGCGTCTACCATCCCGACGAAGGAAAGCTGGAGAAGAAGAGCGCCCGGCCGACGTTCGCGCAGGCCTTCGCCGACGCGCTGATCGCCGCGGCCGAGCGCGATCAGCGGGTGGTCGGCATCACCGCGGCGATGCCGGACGGCACGGGCCTGGCGAAGTTCGCCAAGCGGTTCCCCGACCGGTACTTCGACGTCGGGATCGCCGAGGCGCACGCCGTCTGCTTCGCCGCCGGCGCCTCGACCCGCGGGCTACGACCGGTCGCCGCGATCTACTCGACGTTCTTGCAGCGCGCCTACGACCAAGTCGTGCACGACGTCGCGATCCAAGGGCTGCCGGTCGTCTTCGCGATGGACCGCGCCGGCTTCGTCGGCGACGACGGCCCGACGCACATGGGCCTCTACGACGTCGCCTATCTGCGCACGCTGCCGGGCATCACGATCATGGCGCCGCGCAACGAGGCCGAGGTCGCGCCGATGCTCGACCTCGCGCTGACGCTCGACGGACCGGCCGCGCTGCGCTATCCGCGCGGCACCACCAGCGGGAAGCACGACGAGCCGCTCGCACCGCTGGTGCTCGGGCGCGCCGAGGTGCTGCGCGCCGGCAGCGAGGTCGCCATCCTCGCGCTCGGCAACACGGTCGACGTCGCGCTCGACGCGTACGCGCTGCTCGAGGCGGACGGCGTCGAGCCGACCGTCGTGAACGCGCGCTTCGTCGCGCCGCTCGACGAGACGCTGCTGCTGGAGCTGGCCGAGACGCACTCGCGCTTCATCACGCTCGAGGAGCACAGCCTCGCGGGCGGTTTCGGCTCGGCGGTGACGGAGTTCCTCAACGACCGCGGGATCGCGGTCGGCGTCGAGCGGATCGGCGTTCCGAACGTGCTCATCCAGCACAACAAGGTCGAGCTGCAGCGCGCCGCCGTCGGCCTCTCCGCCGAGAACGTCGCCGCGCGCGTGCGGGCCCTCGCTCCGAGTCGAACCTGAGCCGAACGCGAGGCGAACGGGCGAGCCGCCTTGGCGGCCCGCCCTTTCGGGCAAGAGGGGTTTAGCCGGGCCGAGGCCAAACCCCGGCGGTTCTTCTCACCCAGGAGTCCCCTATCGTGCTGCCCGCCCTGCTCGCCGCCGCGACGACCGCGCTCACGCCGGCCACCACCGCTGCCGGTCACGCCGTCGCCCACGCCGCCAAGACGGCTGGAGGCGCCGCCGCCAAGACCGTTCCGCTCACGCTGCCGCCGGGCCTCACGTTCGATACGACGCCGCACTCGCCGATCGCGACGCACGCGCCCTGGCTGACGCACGGTTTGGCCGGGCTCTTCATCATCCTGGGGGTGCTGCTGGTGACGCTGCTCGCGCTCCAGACCACCAAGCAAGAAGGGCTCAGCGGTACGCTGGGCGGCCGCGTCGAGTCCTCGACGCGGCGGCTGGGTCTGGATCAGCAGATCGCGCGCGTCACGCAGTTCGTCGCCGTCTCGTTCGTCGTCGTGGCCACGATCGTTTCACTGACCGGGATCTAGCTCTTGGCGCTGCTCGAGGTCCACGACCTCAAGACGATCTTCAAGACGGACGACGGCGACGTCGCCGCCGTCAACGGGCTCTCGTTCTCGGTCGAGCCCGGCTCGACGCTCGGGATCGTCGGCGAGTCCGGCTCGGGCAAATCGGTCACCTCGCTCTCGATCATGCGCCTGTTGGCGTCCAACGGCCGGGTCGAGCACGGTCGCGTGCTCTTCAAGGGCGAGGACCTGTTGAAGAAGAGCGAGGCCGAGATGCGACGCATCCGCGGCCGCGACATCGCGATGATCTTCCAGGACCCGATGACCTCGCTCAACCCGGTCCTGACGGTCGGCGAGCAGATCGCCGAAGCGACGCGGCTGCATTTGGGCCTTTCGAAGAAAGACGCCGTCGACAAGGCGATCGACATGCTGCGGCTGGTGCGCATCCCGGCCGCCGAGAAGCGCGTGCGCGACTACCCGCACCAGTTCTCGGGCGGGATGCGGCAGCGCGTCATGATCGCGATGGCGCTCTCGTGCGACCCGGCGGTCCTGATCGCCGACGAGCCGACGACCGCGCTCGACGTGACCATTCAAGCCCAGATCATCGAGCTGATGAACGAGATGCAGGAGCGGTTGGGCTCGGCCATCATCCTGATCACCCACGACCTGGGCGTCGTCGCCGAGACCTGCGAGAACGTGCTGGTCATGTACGGCGGCAACATGGTCGAGTACGGCAGCGCCCAGCAGATCTTCGATGCGCCCAAGATGCCCTACACGGTCGGCCTGCTGGAGTCGCTGCCGCGCTTGGATCAGGCCGGCGACCGGCTCGTTCCGATCGAAGGCCAGCCGCCGAACCTGCTGCGCATGCCGCCGGGCTGCGCGTTCGCGCCGCGCTGTCCGCAGCGGATGCCGATCTGCGACGAGCCGGTGCCGTTGTTCGACTTCGGCGCCGGGCACGTCGCGCGGTGCTTCCTGTACGATCCGCGCGCCGAGGGACAACCGAAGATCGCCCAGCCCGGGATCGTGCCGTGAGCGCCGCGATCGAGCCCGCGGCCGGCGCCGCCGTCGACGATCTGGTCGTCGTCCGCGACCTCAAGAAGTACTTCCCCATCACCGCCGGGCTGCTGCAGCGCCACGTCGCCGACGTCAAAGCGGTCGACGGCATCGACTTCGAGATCCGGCGCGGGGAGACGCTGGGTCTGGTCGGCGAGTCCGGTTCGGGCAAGACGACGGCCGGCCGGGTCATCCTCGGTCTCGCCCCCGCGACCTCGGGCAGCGTGACCTTCGCCGGGCGCGAGCTGATCGGGCTCTCGCGCAACGAGCTGCGTCCCTTGCGCAAGGAGATGCAGATCATCTTCCAAGACCCGTATGCGTCGCTCAACCCGCGCATGACGGTCGGCGCGATCGTTCGCGAGCCGCTCGAGATCCACGGGATCGCGCACGGCAAGGCGGCCGATGCGCGGGTCCAAGAGCTCTTGCGGCTGGTCGGGCTCCAGCCGTACCACGCCAACCGCTATCCGCACGAGTTCTCCGGCGGGCAGCGTCAGCGCATCGGGATCGCGCGCGCGCTGGCGGTCGATCCGAAGTTCATCGTGGCCGACGAGCCGGTCTCGGCGCTCGACGTCTCGATCCAGGCACAGGTCATCAACCTGCTCCAAGACCTGCAGCAGCAGCTGGGGCTGACCTACCTGTTCATCGCGCACGACCTCTCGGTCGTCCGCCACATCTCGAACCGGGTCGCGGTGATGTACGTCGGCAAGATCGTCGAGCTGGCCGATCGCGACCGTCTCTACACCAACCCGCTGCACCCCTACACGCAGGCGCTGCTCTCGGCGATCCCGATCCCGGATCCGGCCGTCGAGCGGCGCCGCAAGCGGATCATCCTGACCGGCGACATCCCCTCGCCGGTGAATCCGCCCTCGGGTTGCCGCTTCCACACCCGCTGCCCGGTTGCGTTCGACCGCTGCTCGGTCCAGGTGCCGGCGTTCATCGAATACGAGCCCGGACATCGCGCCGCGTGCCATTGGGTCGAAGAGCACGGCGGCAAAGCGCCGGACTTGAGCGCCGGGCCGGCGGTCATCAGCGGCTAGCGCCGGCGAGGCGAAAAAAGAAACGAGGGGAGCGCGAGCTCCCCTCGTCCGTTTTGGTCAGGCCTTCTTCTTGCGAGAAGCCTTCTTGCGGGTCGTCTTCTTCCGGGTGGTCTTCTTGCGACCGCCGGTCTTCTTGGCGGCCTTCTTGCGTCCGGCGGTCTTCTTCCGACCACCGGCCTTCTTCCGGCCACCCGTCTTCTTCGCGGTCTTCTTACGTCCCGCCGTCTTCTTGCGGCCGCCGGTCTTCTTACGCGCCGTCGACTTCTTGGCGGCCTTCTTACGCCCGCCGGTCTTCTTGCGCGCCGTCGTGGACTTCTTGGCGGCCTTCTTGCGACCGCCGGTCTTTTTCCGGGCGGTGGCTTTCTTGCGGGTACCGGCTTTTTTCCGGCTGCTCTTCCGGCGTCGCGGCGCTGCCGCAGCCGGCGCCGCATCCGGCATGCCGGTGTCCATGTCCGTCATTCAACCTCCTCGTCCGCGCGGACGGAGTGTCGTATCGGTACTGCGCCGACGCGTCGGCGCATTTGATCGCAGAATACACGCATTTCGCGTTTCGTGCAACTCTTGGGCCGCGGCGGCGGTTCTACGCGCGCCCGCGAAAGCGTTGGAGACGCTTGACGTCCGGGTTTATACTGTGGCCCGAAGCTCGTTCCTGACCGAGCCGCACCCACGGGAGACCGCAGTGGCGAAGCCCCTGATCATCGTCGAGTCGCCGACCAAAGCGAAAACCATCAAGAAATTCTTGCCTGCGCGCTTCGTCGTGAAGGCGTCGGTGGGCCATGTCCGGGACCTCCCGAAGTCGACGCTCGGGGTCGACGTCGAGAACGAGTTTCTGCCGCGCTACCTGACCATCAAAGGGAAGGGCGACATCATCAAGGAGCTCAAGGCGGCGGCCAAAACGGCGACCGACGTCTACCTGGCGACCGACCCCGATCGCGAGGGCGAGGCGATCGCGTGGCATCTCGCCGAGCTCCTCAAGCTCGAGAATCCCAAGCGCATCGAGCTCCACGAGATCACCAAGGACGCGGCACTGGCGGCGTTGCGCGACCCGCATCCGATCGACATGCCGCGGGTCAACGCGCAGCAGGCGCGCCGCATCCTGGACCGGCTGGTGGGCTACAAGATCTCGCCGCTGCTGTGGGCCAAGGTGCGCGGCGGCCTGTCGGCCGGGCGCGTGCAGTCGGTCGCCGTGCGGTTGATCGTCGACCGCGAGCGCGAGATTCGGGCCTTCGTCCCCCGCGAGTACTGGACCATCACGGCGCAGCTGGCGTCGGAGGGATCGCCGATCGTCTTCGCTGCCGACCTGTATCAGGTCGACGGGAAGAAGGCCGAGATTTCCACCGGCGAGCAGGCGCAGGCGATCGTCGACGCCGTCACCGGCGCCCCGTTCCGCGTCGCGTCGGTCAAGACGCGCGAGACGCGCCGCAACCCGGCGGCTCCGTTCACGACCTCGACCCTGCAACAGGAAGCCTCGCGCAAGCTGAAGTTCCGCGTGCGCAAGACGATGCAGATCGCCCAGGCTCTGTACGAAGGCGTCGATCTGGGCGGGTCCGAGGGGACGCAGGGCCTCATCACCTATATGCGCACCGACTCGACCCGCATCGCGGACTCGGCGCGCGAGGCCGCGCGGGAATACGTCGTCGGTCGCTTCGGTGAGGCCTATCACAGCGGCGGCCGGCAGTTCAAGGTCAAGGAAGGCGCGCAGGACGCCCACGAGGCGATCCGCCCGACCGCGGCGATGCGCACGCCCGACTCGTTGGCCGGCATCCTCAAGCGCGACGAGATGCGCCTGTACCAGTTGATCTGGGAGCGCTTTATCGCCTCGCAGATGGCGCCGGCGGTCTACGACCAGACGACGGTCGACATCGCGGCGACCGCGCGCTATACGTTCCGGGCCACCGGCAGCGTGCTCAAGTTCGCCGGCTACACCGCCGTCTATGAGGAAGGCGTCGACGACGCGCCGGCCGATCCGGCGCAAAACGGCAAGGGCGCGAAGCGTCCGCTGCTGCCGGCGCTGGCCGAGAACGAACAGCTCGAGACGAAGGCGATCGAGCCCAAGCAGCACTTCACCGAGCCGCCGCCGCGCTTCACCGAAGCCTCGCTGGTTCGCGCGCTCGAGGAGAACGGCATCGGCCGTCCCTCGACGTACAGCGCGATCGTCGAGACGATTCAGGCGCGCGGCTACGTCGAGCAGATCGAGCGCCGCTTCCAGCCGACCGAGATCGGTGAGGCGGTCAACGACCTGCTGGTCGAGCACTTCAAGGAGATCGTCGACCTGACGTTCACCGCCTCGATGGAGTCACAGCTCGACGCGCTGGCCGAGCAGGGCGGCGATTGGGGCGAGACCGCCAAGCTGCTGGGCGAGTTCTACGGCGGGTTCTCCAAAGAGCTCGAGGAGGCGGAGCGCAAGCTCCCCAAGGTCGAGCAGCGCGACGAGCCGACGGACGAAGTCTGCCCGAACTGCGGCAAGCCGATGGTCATCAAGACCGGACGCTTCGGCCGGTTCATGTCCTGCACGGGCTATCCCGAGTGCAAGACGACGAAGCCGATCCTCAAGGACAGCGGCGCGATCTGCCCCAAGTGCGGCGGCATGATCGCCGAGCGGCGCTCGCGCAAGGGCCGCACGTTCTACGGCTGCGCCAACTATCCGAAGTGCGACTTCGTGTCGTGGGACAAGGTCGCCAAGGAGCGCTGCGCGGTGTGCGGCGATTACGTGACCGAGAAGACCCGCCGCGGTGGTCAGGTGATCTACACCTGCCACACGGACAAGGCGCACGCGACCGGCCTGGGCACCGCCGAGGACGCCGACGAGGCCGAGCTGGAGACGGTCTAGTGGCCTACGCGCCCGACGTCGTCGTGATCGGGGGCGGTCTGGCGGGAAGCGAGGCCGCGTGGCAAGCCGCGCGCCAGGGCGCACGGGTCGTCCTCTACGAGATGCGCCCGCACAAGTTCGGGCCGGCGCATCATACCGGCGCGCTGGCCGAGCTGGTCTGCTCGAACTCGCTGCGCGGCGCGGCGCTCGAGAACGCCGTGGGCTTGCTGAAAGAAGAGCTGGCGCGGCTGGGGTCGCTGATCGTCACCGCGGCGCGCGAGGCGGCCGTCCCGGCCGGCGGCGCGCTGGCGGTCGATCGCGAGCGGTTCGGCGCGCTGGTCGAAGCGCGGCTGCGCGAGCTCCCCAACGTCGAGATCCGGCGCGAAGAAGTCACCGCGATCCCGGCCGCCGGCACGGTGATCGTCGCCTGCGGCCCGCTGCCCTCCGAGCCGCTCGCCGCGGCGATCGACGCGCTGGTCGGTGGGCGTCTGCACTACTACGACGCGGCTGCGCCGATCGTCGCGCTCGATTCGCTCGACCTCACCCCGATGTACCGCAAGTCGCGCTACGACAAGGGCGACGGCGACGACTACCTCAACATTCCGCTCGACCGCGAGACGTATCTGCAGTTCGTCGCCGACTTGCGCGCGCTGCCGCGCCATCAGCCCAAGGGCTTCGAGCTCGACGCGGCCACCGGCGACGTGCCGTATTTCGAGGGCTGTCTGCCGATCGAGGAGCTGGCCGAGCGCGGCGAGGACACGCTGCGCTACGGGCCGCTCAAGCCGGTCGGCTTGCGCGATCCGCGCACCGGCGTCGCACCGTACGCGGTCGTCCAACTGCGCAAGGAGAATGCCGCGGGCACCGCGCTCAACCTGGTCGGCTTCCAGACGCGGTTGACGTGGCCGGCGCAGAAAGAGGCCTTCGGCAAGTTGCCGGGACTCGCCAACGCCGAGTGGCTGCGGCTGGGCGTCATGCACCGCAACACGTTCCTGGACGCACCGCGCCTGCTCACCCCCGAGCTGCGGCTGCGCGCCGAACCGCGCGTGTTCTTCGCCGGCCAGATCACCGGCGCCGAGGGCTACGTCGAGGCGGCCGCGTGCGGCACCATCGCGGGACTCGCCGCGGCCCGCGAGCGGCTGGGGCTGACGGCGGTACCGGTTCCCGCCGACACCGCGCTCGGCGCGGTCGTCGCGCACCTGCAGAACACGCAGACCAACGACTTCCAGCCCGCAAATGTGACCTGGACCTTCTTTTCGCCTCTCGAGACCACCATTCGCGACAAACGTCTGCGAAGGGTCAAGATGGCGGAGCGCGCGCTGGCTCATATCGACGCGTTCGCGGCCGCGCTGGCCCCGCGCGCGCTCACCAACGCGTAGCGTTTTGTAAAGGGACGCTCAAGTCGTCCCTTGTCCCGGCCGATACGCCAAGCAAGAGTCACGGGGACGTGACGGACCTGGGTGTTCGGTCCTGTAAGGGTGTAAAGCGGGATGTGGTTCAAGAAATCGGTTGCTGCGCGATTGTACGCGCAGGCCGCGGTGGCGGCGCTCGCGCTGCTGGCCGTGGTCGGAGTCGCCGTCGGCGAGATGCGCGCGATGGGCGATCGGGTCGCGGCGATCAGCGCCGCGCACGACTTCGATCAGACCGTGGCCGACTTGCGCCTCGCGCTGACGTTCAAGGTCAGCTTGGTGCGCGTGCTCGGCTACCGCGGCGAGACGCCGATCTGGGTCACCGCGTACACCAACGTCACGCAGCAGATCGCCGACGATACGGATAAGCTCACCACGCAAGCGGTCGCGATCCCCGGCATGCCGGCCGCGGTCGCCGCGGTGCGCCCCGAGATCGTCAAGAGCGATCAGCAGATCGACGCGCTGCGCACGATGGCGCGCGCTCGCGCGCCGGGACTCGTTCCCGCGCTGGTCAAGATGAAGGTCGCGCTGGTGATGTCGCGGCTGCAGAAGCTGACCGACGCGTCGGCCCAAGCTGCCGCCGACGCGCGCACGGAGTTCAGCGCCGCGCAGCGCGGTGCGTTGGTGGGGATGAGCGCGGTGGGCGCCGTCGCCATCATCGTCTTGTTGGCGATCGCACTGGGCACGGCGCGCAGCCTGACTCGGCGCCTGCAGCGGGTCAGCGCCGGGATGCGCGAGATCGCGACCACCGCGTACGCGGCGCTCGGCGCCGCGTACGACGGTCTGGCCGCCGGCGATCTGCGGCCGCGCGAGTTTCCGCGGCTCGAGCCGCTGGCGCGCGGCGGCGGCGACGAGATCGCCGCGCTGGTCGACAGCTACAACCTGCTGGCCGAGGAGTCGCACGCCAACGCCGAGCGGTTCACGGCCACCACCACGCGCTTGCGCGATACGATCGCCGCGATCGCGCACTCCTCGCAGCAGCTCTCCGCCGTCGGCGAGCAGATCGGGATGGCGGCACGAACCTCGAGCGAAGCGGTCGCATTCGTGGCGCAGGGCAGCGACGGGGTCGCGACCGCCTCGCGCGAGCAGGCCACCGGCGTCGCCGAGATCGACAACGCGGCACGCGAGCTGGCGGTGACTGCGCAGCAGATCGGCAACGGCGCGGCCGAGCAAGCCGAGGCGGTGCGCGCCGCCGGCAGCGAGGTCGCGCTGCTCGACGAACAGATCGCGCGGCTGGCGTCGACGGCGACGGAGTTCCTCGACGCGGCGACGCGCGTCGAGCGCGAGACGAACAACGCCAGCCAGGTCGTCACCCGGACGGCCGAGGCGATGGCCCGTTCGTCCGATCAGGCCCGCGCGACCGAACAGGCGATGGCGACGCTGGCGCAGCGCTCGGCGGCGGTCGCCGACGTCCTCTCCGCGATCGACGAGATCGCCGATCAGACGAACCTGCTCGCGCTCAACGCCGCGATCGAAGCGGCGCGGGCCGGCGAGCACGGCCGCGGCTTCGCGGTCGTCTCCGACGAGGTCCGCAAGCTCGCCGAGCGCGCCGCCCAGTCGACGCGCGAGAGCGGCACGATCCTGCAAGAGATCCGCGCCGAGACGGCGCGCGTCGCCGAGGCGATGCGCAGCGCCGCCTCGACGATGAACGAGGGCCGCAGTCTGGCCGAGGACGCCTCGCGGACGCTCTCGGGCGTCGGCGACGCGGTCGGGCGGACGCGCGAGCTGGCCGAGTCGCTCTCGGCCGACGGGACGCGCATGCAGCACGTCAGCCGCGAGCTGAGCGCACACGTGGGCAACGTCTCGGGGATCGTCGAGGAGAACGCGACGGCGGCGCGCGAGCTGGCGATGACGACCGGCTCGGTGGCGCAGACGGTCGGCACGCTGGCGTCGGCCGCCGAGCAGCAGTCCTCGGCCGCCAAGTCGCTCTCGACCTCGTCGGTCGAAGTGACGGCGCAGATGGACCAGCTGACCGCGGCGACGGAGACGATTCGCGCCGAGGCCACCTCGCTGGCGCGCATCGTCGGTACCTTCCGCGTCGGGGACGCGGAGGCGGCCCCGGAACCGCGCCGGCGCCTCCACGGCCCCTACCGCGGCCCCACCGAGCGCTTAGTCCTCACGCCCTGATCGTCCGCTGAAAGCCTTCACCGTCGGCCTGCCGACGGTGAGGAGCTTCGCCGAAAGGCGAAGCCTGCAACCCGTGCGGAGCGCGGGGAGTAGTGAGCCGGGATGCGGATTCGATCGACGACGATCTGCGCCGTCCGCCGCGACGGCAAGATCGCCATGGCGGGCGACGGTCAGGTGACCGTCGACAAGACCGTCATGAAGCACAGCGCGCGCAAGGTGCGCGCGATCGCCGGCGGCAAGGTGCTGGCCGGTTTCGCCGGCAGCGCCGCGGACGGCATCACCTTGCTCGAGAAGTTCGAAGGCAAGATGAGCGCCTACAAAGACAACGTCGTGCGCGCCGCCGTCGAGTTGGCCAAAGACTGGCGCCAGGACCGCGCGCTGCGCCGGCTGGAAGCGCTGCTGATCGTCGGCACGCCCGAGCACCTGTTCGTCCTCTCCGGCACCGGCGACGTGATCGAGCCCGACGAAGGCGTGGCCGCGATCGGCAGCGGCGGCCCCTACGCGCAAGCCGCCGCGATGGCGCTGCTGGGCTACTCACAGCTCGACGCCGCCGCCATCGCGCGCGAAGCGCTGCGCATTGCCGGCCGCATCGACATCTACACGAACGACGACGTGGAGGTGCTGAGCATATGAGCAGCGGCGCGCCGGTCCTCACCATCGCCGACACCCTCACGCCGCGGGAGATCGTCGCGGCGCTCGACCGCTACATCGTCGGCCAAGCCGACGCGAAGCGGGCGGTCGCGGTCGCGATGCGCAACCGCTATCGCCGCGAGCGGCTCCCCGAGCACGTCCGCAAAGAGGTCGTGCCGAAGAACATCCTGATGATCGGGCCGACCGGCGTCGGCAAGACCGAGATCGCGCGCCGGTTGGCGCTGCTCGCCGGTGCGCCGTTCATCAAGGTCGAGGCGACCAAGTACACCGAGGTCGGCTACGTCGGGCGCGACGTCGAGTCGATGGTGCGCGACCTGGCCGAGGCGGCGGTGCGGATGGTCTCCGACGAGCGCCACGCCGACGTCGCGCCGGCCGCCGACGACGCCGCGATCGAGCGCGTCGTCGACGTCCTGCACCCCGAGACCCGTGCGCCGCAGGCCCAAGCACCCAATCCGCTCGGCTCCCTCGGCTCGATCTTCGGCAACGCCTTCCAACAAGCACCGCAGCAGGCCGCGGCCAACGCGCGCCAACTGCCCGACGACGAAGCGGCGCGCGTGCGCGCCGCCGCGCGGGCCGACGTCGAGCGCGGTTTCTACGATGTGCGCTTGATCGAGATCGAGGTCGAAGAAGCGCCGCAGCTGCCGATCGGGATGCTGGGCGGCAACGACATGAGCGGTCAAGGCGGCGGCGACATGGGCGAGATGCTCGGCGGCCTCTTGCCCAAGAAGCGGGTGAAGAAGAAGGTCACCGTCGCCGACGCGCGCCGCATCTTCGCGCAACAAGAGGCGGACAAGCTGATCGACATGGACGCGGTCAAGCGCGAGGCGCTGCGGCGCGCGGGCGAACACGGGATCGTGTTCATCGACGAGATCGACAAGGTCGCCGGCCGCGAGGGCTCGCGCGGACCCGACGTCTCGCGCGAAGGCGTGCAGCGCGACATCCTGCCGATCGTCGAGGGCAGCACCGTGCAGACCAAGCACGGCCCGCTCTCGACCGACCACGTGCTGTTCATCGCCGCCGGCGCGTTCCACGTCTCCAAGCCGTCGGACCTGATCCCCGAGCTGCAAGGCCGCTTCCCGGTCCGGGTCGAGCTCGAGTCGCTGACGGCCAAGGACTTCGAGACGATCCTGACCCAGCCGGAGAACGCGCTGATCGGCCAGTACAAGGCGCTGCTCGGCGCCGACGGCGTCGCGCTCGACGTCACCGCCGACGCGATCACCGAGATCGCCGAGATCGCCACCCGCGTCAACGAGCAGACCGAGAACATCGGCGCCCGGCGCCTGCACACGGTCCTCGAGCGCGTCCTCGACGACGTCGCCTTCCGCGCCCCCGAAGAGGGCGGCACCATCGTCATCGACGCCGCGTACGTCCGCACGCGCTTGGCCGACGTCGCCGGCAACTCGGATCTGTCGAGCTACATCTTGTAGCGAGCGTCGCTGCCGCGCGCGCTAGCGCATCGCGTGCAGCGACGTTTCGAGCAGAACGCTCGCGCCCAGGGCGTTGGAGAGGGCGTGCAGGACGATCGGCACGGTCAGGTTGCCGGTCGCGGCGTAGGCGAAGGCGTTGACCAAACCGACGGCGGCGAGCCAGGCGAACAGGACCGGATCGCCGTGCAGCGCGCCGAAGATCGCCGCGCTGAGCAGCGCGCCGGCGAACACGCCGAGCTTCGACGCCAGCGCGCCGAACAGCAGCCCGCGGAACACGACCTCCTCGACGAACGGGCCCAGCAGCACCAAGGAGAACAGGCTCAGCGCGACGTTGACGTCGGTCACCAGCACGTCGTGCGTGACGATGCTGTAGTGCTCGAAGCCCGCCTGGACGTGGTTCGTCTGCCGCGTGAAGACCAATTGCATCGCCAGCAGGACGCGCGTGAGCAGCAGCGCGGCGACGCCGATCGCGATCACCACCATCGCCTGGCGGTTGGGCACGCGCAGCGTCCCCGGCCGCAGCTTCTGCAGACGGTGCCACGCGAACGCGCCGGCGCAGCCGTAGAAGATCAGCTCGGTCGCCGTGAGCAGCGGGTGGCCGGCCTCGGCCGACGGCATTCGGCCGATCGCCAAGACCACCGCGACCATCACCACGAGCACGCCCAGCAACGATGCGACGACACCGATCGCGCTGGCGAGCAGTGCGGCGACGATGCCGGATACGAACGGCACGGCGATGCGCTCCCGCCCATCCGTTCGGGGGCGGCGAGCCGTGGTCGCCGCCGGCGCCACGAGGAAGGCGTCAGAGGGAGCGCGCATCGGTACCATCATCGTACCCGCGGATACCTTACGGGTCGCTTACGAAGGGGGCGTGCGCCATCTCACACGACAAGCAAGCATCAATCTCTCGTAAACTCGTCCTTCGGCGACTGGCCGCGATTCCGGTCGCGGCGTTCGCCGTAGGCGCCACCTTGTCGGCCGCTCAGGCTGCTGACAACAAGAAGCAATTCCACTATCAGGACAAGCCGGGTCCGGGCGGCAAGAAGTGCGCCGGCTGCCGGTTCTTCCGGGCGCCGCACGGCTGCTCGATCGTCACCGGGACGATCAGCCCCAACGGCTGGTGCATCGCCTGGGCGAAGCGGTAACCCAAGCGTAGGACAGGCGGCGGGAGGGGGCTACCGGCCCCCTTCAACCGTTTCCGCCCCGGACCGGTTATACTGGGGGCACCCACCATGGCGTACATCCGCGAGATCATCACCGAAGGACACCCGACCCTGCGCAAGGTCGCGAAGAAGGTCGAGCCGGCCGAGATCGCCGACCCGATGTTCCAGCAGCTGCTGGACGACATGTGGGAGACGATGTACGAGGCGCCCGGCATCGGCTTAGCCGCGCCGCAGATCGGCGTCTCCAAGCGGATCTTCGTCGTCGACATGCAGGACGAGCGTCACCCGGAGTGGCGCAAGCTGGTGGCAATCAATCCGAAGTTCACCCGGCGCGAGGGCGAGCACA
This sequence comes from Candidatus Sulfotelmatobacter sp., assembly GCA_035504415.1. NCBI lineage: Bacteria > Pseudomonadati > Acidobacteriota > Terriglobia > Terriglobales > Candidatus Korobacteraceae > Candidatus Sulfotelmatobacter > Candidatus Sulfotelmatobacter sp. Next base: position 377,615 of record DATJRY010000017.1, read on the forward strand.
CCGCGCTCGAAGGCTGCCTCTCGGTGCCCGGCATGGTCGGCGACGTGCAGCGCTTCGCCGAGGTCACCATGACCGCGCTCGACCGGAACGGCAAGAAGTTCACGCTCGACGCGACCGACTATTTCGCGGTCTGCCTGCAGCACGAGAACGATCACCTCGACGGCATCCTGTACGTCGACAAGGCGACCAACATCCGGCCGGCGGTGACCGACGACGAGCTGGCCGCCGCCGAAGGCGCCGGCAACGAGGCCGGCGCGCGGCGCCGGGCCGACGAACCCGAACCGGTCGCGAGCTGAAGCTCGTCGTCTTCGGGACGAGCGCGTTCGCCGTCCCGACGCTCGACGCGGTAGCCGACCGGCACGACGTGCTGGCCGTCGTCACCCAGCCCGACCGCCCCGCCGGCCGCGGACACGCACTCACGCCGACGCCGGTCAAAGCGGCGGCGCTGGCGCGCGGCCTGGACGTGCGCACGCCGACCAAGCTGCGGCCCTTCGCCGACGAGCTGCGACCGCTGCGCCCCGATGCGTTCGTCGTCGTCTCGTACGGCCGGATCGTCCCGCAGAACGTGCTCGACCTCGTCCCGGTCGCGCTCAACGTTCACCCCTCGTTGCTGCCGCTCTACCGCGGCGCCACACCGCTGCAGGCCGCCATCCGCGACGGCCGCGACCGAACCGGCGTGACGATCATCGCCATGGACGCGGGTATGGACACCGGTGACGTGCTGCTGCAAGAGCCGACGCCGCTGGGTCCGGACGAGACGTACGGCGAGCTGCACGACCGGCTGGCGCTGCGCGGCGCGCGCTTGGCGGCCGACGCGCTCGCGCTGCTGGCGGTGAACGCGCTCGAGCGCCGCACGCAGGCCGAGGTCGCCCACGCGCACGGGATCGGCATCGAAGAGATCGCCGCCACCGCGACCCGCCCGCTGACGAAAGAAGACCTGATGGTGGATTGGACGCACCCGCCGCGGCGGATCGTCGACCTGGTGCGCTCGCTGGCGCCGCAGCCCGCGGCGCGCGCGCTGATCGACGGCGAGACCGTCAAGCTGCTGGCGGCGCGCGTGGCCCGTCCCGACGAACCGGAGGGCGCGCCGACGAACGACGAGGGCACCGTCCACCGCGGCGTCGTGCTGCTGCGCGTCGTGCCGCCGAACCGCGCGCCGATGACGGGCGCCGCCTGGCGCCGCTCGGCGGTACGCCGGTGAGCGCGGTCGCCACCAGCGCGCGCGAAGTCGCGCTGCAGGTCGTGCGCGACGTCTTCGGCCAGCAGCCGCGCGGCGCACGCGAAGCGCTCGACTATCGCTTGCGGCGCAGCGAGCTGGCGCCGCGCGATCGCGCGTTCGCCACCGAGCTGGCCTACGGCACGATCAAGATGCGGCGCTGGCTCGACTTCGAGCTGCAGCCGTTCATCGGCGAGCGCATGACCACGATGCCGCCGACCATCGTCGAGATCTTGCGGTTGGGCGCGTACCAGCTGCGCGCGATGCACGGCGTCGAGGCGTATGCCGCCGTCTCCGAGAGCGTCGGATTGGCGCGCAAGTACGGCCACAAGGGCACCGCGGGCTTGGTCAACGCGGTGCTGCGGCGCGTCTCGACCGAGCCGCCGCGCGAGAGCGATCTGGCGACGCGCGCGTCGCTGCCCACCTGGGTGGTCGAGCATTGGCGCGAGCGGTTCGGCGCCGACCGGCTCAACGCGATCGTCGCCGGCGTCAACGCGCCCGCGCCGGTCGGACTGTGCGTCGACCTGCGGCACGTGAGCGCCGACCAGGCGCGCGCGGCCCTGCTCGAAGCGGGGATGGTCGCGCAGCCCAGCGCGTTCGCCTCCGACGAGCTGGTGCTCGACGCGTCCTCGCCCAGCGGCGAGCTCGAGTCGCTCGCGCAGCATCGCTGGCACCTGCACGCGGAAGCGGCGGCGATGCCGGTCGATCTGCTCGACCCGCGGCCCGGCATGCGCGTCGTCGAGCTGTGCTGCGGCCGCGGCAACAAGACGCTGCAGATCGCCTCGCGCATGCGCGATGACGGAACCCTGCTGGCCGTCGACGACGACGCGCGCAAAGTCGAGCGCACCGCCAAGCGGCTCGAGGCCGCCGGCGCGGCGTCGGTCGCGCTCGTCACCGCCGACGCGAGCACCATGCGCGCCGGCGCGGACGCCGACGCCGTGCTGCTCGACGCGCCGTGCTCGGGGCTGGGCATCCTCGGCCGTCAAGCCGAAGCGCGCTGGCGCAAACGGCCCGACGATCCGGAGCGCATGGCGGCCGTGCAGCGGCCGCTGCTGGCCGCCGCGGCCGGCTGCGTGCGCCCGGGGGGCGCGCTCGTCTACGCGGTCTGCTCGACCGACCGGCGCGAGGCGGAAGACGTCGTCGACGCGTTCCTCGCCGAGCGGCCGGACTTCGCCCGCGACGCCTTGCCGGCGCGCTACGCGCCGCTGGCGACGCCCGCCGGCGACGTGCTGGTGCCGCCCGGCATCGACGGCAGGGACGGCTTCTACGTGGCGCGCATGCTGCGCCGGGGATGAACGTCTTCGCGCGGATCGAGAACGTCTGCGCGCGCGTCGTCGAAGACGCCTTCGCGCGCGTGTTTCCGAGCGCGCTCGATCCGGCGCAGATCGGCCGCCGCCTCGTCGCCACCGCGCAGAGCGTGCACGGCGACCTCTACCTCGTGCGCGTGCACCCGACCGACTACGCGCGGCTGGCCGCCGACCGCGACTTCCTCGAAGGCCGTTGGGGCGCGATGCTGCGCGAGGTGCTGCCCGATCAGACGCCGCGCGTCGTGCTCGACGAGGACGCCGCCGTCGTCGCCGGCTCGCTCGCGATCGAGCCCGTTTCCGACGAACGGGGCCCGGTGCTGGCGCTCCTGCGCGGCGACGGCAGCCGGGTGACGCTGGGCGACGGGATGACGCTCGGCCGCGGTGAGGACTGCGGCCTGGTGCTGCGCGACCCGCGCGTGTCGCGACGGCATGCCAAAATCGTGGCCGACGGCGCGGGTTGGGCGATCGAGGACTTGCGCTCGTCGAACGGGACCTGGATCGAAGGGACGCGGGTCGCGCGCGCGCGGCTCGTCGACGGGCAAACGGTGACCCTGGGCGACACGCTGCTGCGCGTGGTAGACGTGTCGTAATGGATCCGCGGCTGGCCACGCTGGGACTCTCGGGCGCGTACGTCGCTTTCGTCGCCCTGGTGCGCGACCGTCGCGGGCCGGCGCCGGCGCCGGCGCTCGAGGCCGCGATCCCGACCGGGATCGAGCTGACCGTCGCGCACGCCGGGACGATCAAGACGTACCGCTTCGGCCGGCGCATCCTGGTCGGGCGGTCTCCCAGCGCCGACCTGTGCCTCGCCGATCCGCGCGTGAGCCGATTGCACGCCCGGATCGAGATGCGCGATGATGGCGTTTACGGGGAAGATTTAGGGAGCCGCAACGGAACGTTCGTCAACGGCGTGGCGATGACCGAGCCTCGCCGGCTGGAGGTCGACGACGAGCTGACCGTCGGTCCGGCAGCCTTGGTCTTCCGAGGAGTGGGAGCATGGAGATAGCGGTCGGGTCTCGACCGGGCGCCCCGCAGCGAGGCGAAGACGAAGCCTACGTGGCGGAGATCGTCGCCCCGGGGATCGTGCTGCTGGCCGTCGCCCACGGCTTCGGACGCATCCGCGAGAAGCCGGTCCCGACCGTCGCCGCCCACGCCGTCCGCGACAGCGTGCGCCGCCGCGTGCGCAGCGAGCGCCGCGATCCGCGCGCCGCGCTGGCCGCCGCGTTCGCCGCCGCCAACGCGCGCGTCTACGCGCACTCGGGCAGCACCGAGGACGTCGTCGCCTCGGGAACCTCGCTGACCGCCGCGCTGATCCTGGGCGACCACGCCTTCGTCGGCCACGTCGGTGCGACGCGCGCCTACTTCGGCCGCGCCGGCAGCCTGACCGCGCTGACCACCGACGACGCGCTGGGCGAAGGTCCGTGGCGCGTCCTCACCCGCACCTTGGGCACGCAGCCGACCCTCGAACCCTCGCTCGCGCACTTGCGGCTGGCGCCCGGTGACGCACTGGTCCTCTCCAGCGGCGCGTTGCACGGACTGCTCGGCGAGCACGAGATCGCCGATGCGCTCTCGGCGTGCAGCTCTTCCGAAGACGCCACCGCGCGGCTGTTGGCGATCGCCGGGATTCGCGGCGACGGCGCCGGCACGGTCATCGTCGGCCGCGCGTTCGACGAGGTCGCGCCCGAACCGCGCACGCGCGCGCCCGAGCGGCGCGAAGCGACGATCGCGCTTTCCGCGCTGTTGGCCGCCACCGTGATCGCACTGGTGGTTCTGCACCTGTTGTTCAGCGCCACGTGAGGCCGGCGCTCGTACGCCTGCGGGCGTGCGCGCCGATGCTCGTCGCGCTGCTGCTGGCCGCCGCGACCCTGCGGCTGGCGCCGCCCAGCGCGCTGCTGCCGGTGTGGCTGCCGTTCGCGCTGGGCGCGCTGGCGCTGGCGTGGCCGGCACTGCGTCCCGCAAGCGTCGTGCGCGACGACACGCTGCCCGCGCTGGCGATCGTGCTCTCGGCGATCGGCCTGGCGACGGTGGCGCGCGTGGCGCCCGACCTCGCCCAGCGACAAATCGTGTGGCTGGCGTTCTCGCTCTTGCTGGCGGTCGCGCTCGGTCCGGCCTTCGAACGCTTTCGCGTGCTCTCGGCCTACAAGTACATCTGGATCTTGGGCGCGATCGTGCTGTTCTTCGCGTTGGCGCTGTTCGGTCAAGAGGTCAACGGTGCGCGGCTGTGGATCAGGCTCGGGCCGGTGCAGTTCGAGCCGGTCGAGGTCATCAAGCTGCTGGTCGTGCTGTTCATGGCCTCGTATCTGGCCGAGACCGCCGACGTCATCGCGCACACGCGGCCGTGGTCGCTGCGCGCCAACGCGAAGTATCTCGGCCCGCTGTTCGTCGGCTGGGGCGTCTCGATGGCGATCCTGGTCTTCGAGCGCGACCTCGGCATGGCCACGCTGTTGCTGGCCACCTTCGTCGCGATGCTCTACGTCGCGACGCGGCGCATCGACTTGGTCGTCGGCGCGACCGGCATCTTCGCCTTCGCGGCGTGGCTGGCCGCGACGCACTACCGCTACGTCGAGACGCGCATCGCGGTGTGGCGCGATCCGTTCCACGATCCGCTGGGCGCCGGCTATCAGGCGGTGCAGTCGCTGTTCTCGCTGGCGGCGGGCGGCCTGTTCGGCACCGGCTACGGCCTAGGCCATCCCGACTACATCCCCAGCGTCTCGACCGACTACATCTACGCCGCGTTCGGCGAGGAGTGGGGAGCGATCGGCTCGATCGCGCTGCTGTGCGTGTTCCTCGCGGTCGTGCTGCGTGCGCTGCGGATCGCGACGCGCCAGCCCGACCTGTACGCGAAGCTGCTCGCGACCGGTCTGGCGGCCGTGTTCGGCTTTCAGATCCTGATCATCGTCGGCGGCGTGCTGCGGCTGTTCCCGCTGACCGGCATCACGCTGCCGTTCATCTCGTACGGCGGCAGCTCGCTGGTGACGAACTACCTGTTGGTCGCGCTCGTCTGGGCGATCTCGAGCGAACGCGCCGCGCCGGCGCGGTGAGCCGGACCGCGACCGTCTTCTGGTCGCTGCTGCTGGGCGGCTCCGTCGTCGCGATCGGAGCCGGGTTCGTGAGCGGCCAGCACGTCGGCGAGCACGCGCTGCCGCCGCCGCCCCGGCACGGGAACGAACCGCTGCCGGCGCCGATCGAGCCGCGCACGACGGTGCGCCTGCTCCACGGCGCGGGTTCGTTCGATCCCGGCGACGCCGATCCGGACCCGTACGGGGACGCCGACGCGGCCGTCGCCGCCCGGCCCGAGGGCTGGCGCGCCCCGGCGGACGGAGGCGTCCCGCGGGTCGCGGTGGTGGTGGTCGGCGGCGAGCGCGACGCGTCGGCGCTCGACGCCCTGCTGGCCGAGCCGGTGCCGTTGACGGTGGTCGTTTCGCCCAGCGACGCGCACGACGCGCTGCGGGCGGTGCGCGAGGCCGGGAAGACGGCGCTGGTTGCCTGCCAGAGCGTCGACCTGGCGACGCTGGTCAGCCTGCGGCGGGCCGGCGCGGCCGGCATCGCCTGCTCGACCGGCGATGCGTCCCGCGCTCGCGCCCTCGTGGTCGCGGACCGTGGGGGCATGGTGTTCGACGATCGCGACCACGACGACGCGCTCTATCGCGCCGCCCGCGCCGCGCACGTGCCGGCCGTCAGCCGGGACGTGGTCGTCGACGCTCGCGAGGAACGCGCCTACGTCGACTTTCTCTTCGACCAGGCGTTGGCGATCGCGCGCCGGACCGGGGCCGCGACCGCCGTCGTCCACGCCCGCCCGAGCTCGATTCCGGCACTGCAGCGCTTCGAGCGGCACGCCCAGCGCGCCGGCGTCGATCTGGTCGACCTGCGCTCGCTCGCCCCGTGAGCGGGCGCGCGGCGGTGCGCCGCCGAACCCGGGGCTGGGGGCGCTCAATCCGAGACGCCGCCACGCCGATATTCTTATGACCGGATGGACATCACCGAGGAGCTCTTGCGGTTGCCCTTCCCGGACCGACGCCGCGGTCCGCGCCGGCGCACGCAACTCGAGGTCGGCGTCGATCGTCGCAGCGGCGACCGCCGCCGCCGCAAGCCCGGACTCGACGCGCTGATCGGCGCCGTCCTGGGCGAGCCGTTCGCTTGGGAGCGCGAGCAGTACGCCGTGTCCGAGGAACCGTCGGCCGACGGTGAGAGCGAACCGGCCCGTCGCCACGGGCCACGGCGCACCGGCGAGAGCGTCGAGGTCGCCGAGGAACGTCGCGCCGGCGATCGTCGCCGCACGCCGGGCATCGTCGCGCTGTTGCGCGCCATTTTCGGACGCCGCGGCTAGCCGCCGGGCACGTTTCGCCGCGCGGTGTGACGCGCGACCCCTGACCACACCTGCGCCGAGCCGGTAAGCTTCCGGTAAGCGGACGATGGTTCCATCGTTCGCGTCCGGGCATTCGCGCCGGAGGAGGGTGGAACAATGGGTGGTGGAGTACGAACACGCGCCGTCTCGGCGTGTCTTTCGATCGTACTGACGGCGACGCTGGTGTTCGCGATGCGATCGCCGGCGCGCGCCGGCGTGCCGGGCGGCCCGTACCAGTCGAGCTGTCAGTTCATACAGATGGTGGGCACGACGCTGGTCGCCGGCTGCACCGGGTTCTTCGGCAACACGATCACGACCACACTGCCCGACGCGGCGCAGTGCAAGGGCGCGATCACCAACGTCGACGGGACGCTGCGCTGCGTGATGTCCTCGATGCGCTCCGAGAGCGGGCGCGACACCTTCAACATCATCAGCGAGCCGACCACCACCACCAGCAGCGGCGGCTCGACGACGGTCTGGCGCATCGATCATCCCGACGTCATCGCCTTGGCGTCCAGCTACCCGCAGATTACGTTCAAGCCGGGCGATCAGATCACGTTCGCGGCCGGCGGCTGCGTGCAGACCGGCGGGATGGGCGCGACCTGGAAGTCGTACGTCTATCCGACCGGCGACAACGCGGCGCAGTACTACAGCGGCTTGATGTGGATTCCGGGCGTGACCGGGGGCGGCTTGCAACGCGATGCCGGGCTGGTCAACAAGAAGCTCACCGTCGGTGCGCACCTCGCGCCGGCCGTCGTCAGCCAGCTGTTCCTGCACCTGGGCTATCAAGACGACGGCCCCGGCGACAACGGCTACTACAGCCACGACAACGGCAACAACAACCAGTGCCTCAACGTCGGTCCGGCGTGGGTGCAGCTCTCGGTTTTCAGGCCCAACGCGCCGCCCAAGCCGGTCGGCGTGAGCTGGGCGCCGTGGAAGAAGCCGTTCGATCTGACCTGGAACGTCAACGTCGCCGGCGACGACAACGGCTTCCCCCTCAACCCGACGTGGGGGTATCAAGTCGACCATCCGAAGGACAAGCCCGACTTCGGCGGCATCTGCGGGTCGTCGTTCTCCGGCAGCGACGAGCCGTTCCACGGCAACGACACCGTCCACGACGGGACGCTGGCCGCGAACTGCACCACGCAGCTGCCGACGACCGACTTCTATACCGGCGTGTTCAGCGTGTTCACGCTGTGCAACCAGTCCGGCGCGGAGTTCGACGGACACCTCAACTGGGCGTTCGCGACCTACACCGGGAACCTGCAGTGGCGCAACTACTCGGGCGGCTGGCCGCAGGACGGCGACTACAATTTGGGGATCCTCGATCCCGCCGACGCCGCGCAAACGAAGGACTCCGACGGCAACTATCCGGGCTTGGGGATGGAGTTCGACGCCAAGGAGACGATCGACAACTTCGGCTCGCCGTGGTGGAAGAGCTTCGGCAACGACTCCGACGCGCAGAAGAGCGCGACCGTCGACGGCCAGCCGGCGACCATCGTCGGCCTGGTCGGAATCGACGGCGTGCACGGCGGCTACACCGAGGTGCACCCGGTGCTCGCGATGGCCGTGCTGACGGGCGAGAAGATGAGCGGCGACGGCGTCGACGAGACCTGGGCGTTCTTCATCCGCAACCAGGGTGACGAAGGCGAGTGCAGCGAGAACGAGCACCTCTGGAACGGGTTGGCCGGTGCCTACGCGCTGCAAGTCCAGTGGCCGAAGGACGCGACCAAGGTCAGCCTGGCCGGTTCGTCGAGCGACGTCTGGACGTCGTGGAAGGCGGGCGTCAGCGGCCCGACGCTCGAGCAGCAGTCGCCGTGGACGTACGTCGAGTTCAGTCTGCCCAGTCCGACCAGCTCGAGCGACGGCATCGACGGGACGTTCACGCTGCACTACACGCTCAAGGATCCGGCCAAGCACACCTCCCGGCGCATGACGCTGGCCGCCGCGCCGGCGCGCGCCGAAGAGGCCGACGTCGACTGGGATGAGATCGCCGCCAAGATCAGCGATCCGACCACGCGCGGCGCGTTCACCACCCAGCTGCGCGCCGCGCCGGCCCTCGCGCTGGCGCCGCACACGATCCAGCTCAAGTTCCCGGGCACGATCGCGGCGCACCACGCGCGCAGCGACCCGTCGCGCAAGGGGCAGCTCACCCGCGACAGCCGCGTGCCGAGCCCGCTCTACAAGGCGCAAACGACCGCCCTCAACGCGCTCTACACGCGCTACGCGCCGGACTTCCCGGCGGTCAAGTCGCCGTGAGGTCGTGAGCGAAGAGGCCTTCGAGGATCGCCGCCATCGCCGGGTCGAGCGCGCGCAGCCGCGCGCGCGTCGCCCGCGGCCACGGTGAGCGCGCGTCGTTGGCCTCGACCCACGCCCGCATCGCTTCGGCGAAATACTCGTCCAAGCCCGAGGCCGCGTAGGGCGTGACGAACGCGCGGGCGGCGTGAAACGCACGCCGCACGCGCGGATCGACGCTGCTCAGGTACACGCCGCCGCCCAGCGCGCAGTCGATCGCGTGCGCGAACTCGTGTGCGACCGTCATCGGCGAGGTCGAGCGCAGATACACGGTGCGTTCCTCGACGACGAACAAACCGGCCGGCGGCACGGGCCAATCGTCGACGCCGGCCGAGAGCCGGCGCAGCGCGCGCGAGCGGTCGCGATAGGCCTCGCCGGCGCGCAGATGGACCAGCCGCGCGCCGGCACGAACCGCTAGTCGCAGCGCACCGGTACCGAAGCGATCCAGGATGGCGTCGATCGCGGCGGCCGCGTCGGGTGCGGCGTCGATCGGTGGACGGGTTCGCATCCGCTCGACGGTACGGCCGTCGCATTGCCGCGACGTGTGCGGCAGGTGAGCGGTTCTCGACGACGAGCTGTCGAATGGGCGCCGAGCACGTGCAGCCCGGGGGTATGCGATGCGAGTTCTGTCCGCACTGGTGATGGTGGCCTTCGCGCTCGTAGCGTGTGCGCCGACGGCCGTGAGTCCGCCCTCGGAGCCCACGCTGCCGACGCTCTCGCTGACGGGCACCGCGGAAAGCATCGACGACTTCGCGCTCGGCGGGGTCGCCGGCAGCACGGTGGTGCCGCTCTTCGAACTCCCGTCGATCCCGACGAATCAGGGGCCGCTCGGGTTGACCGTCTGGGGTGAGAAGGACGGCAGCGGGAACGTCACCAGCGTCGCGCAGGCAGAGGTCTCCGGGCTGAACGGTGGCGCCGGTACCGTCCACGTCTTTTTCAACGCCGCGAGCGAGCCAGTGATCTTCCTCGACGACACGTCGGGCTATTTTCTCGCCGTCTCGAACGTCACGGCGACGCAGGCGACGATCACGCTATGCGATCCCGGCGCGACGCCCGACGTCTCCACCGTGGTCTCGAACGTCAACGGGACCAGCTCGAGCGGACCCGTTGTTGCCGGCGGAACCTGCGCGGTCGCCGGCCTGGCGGCGGTGGCGCGGACTGCCCCAGCCGCGACGCTCGGCACCGCAGGCGAGACGAATCTCTCCAGTCCGGGCAGCATAACGCAACTGATCTCGGCTGCGTCCTACGTCGCGGGACTGGCGTTTTCCATGGCGGCGATCTTGAAGTTCAAGAGCCACAAGGACAATCCGACGCAGGTTCCGATCGGCACGCCGATCGCGTTGATCTTCATCGCCGCCGCGCTGCTTTTTCTCCCAACCGTGTTGACGGTCGAGGGGACCGTTATCGACAGCGGTTCGCTCACCGCGGTCGACGGGGTACTCCCGGTCTACGAAACGTCGGCGCCGTAGGCACCTGGCGTTGGTCAGGCGGGCGGTCAGAACGTGGCGAATCGAGTTCTCGACCAGCCGAGGGAAACGAGCAGGTCCTCGCTGGAGGGGCAACGCAAGCAGTGAGCAGGCGCGGCCGCCTTCGGGCATGAGCTGCGCCGCAGCGACTGCACGGGGGTCAATCGATGCTTGTTCTCACGCGCGCCCAAGTCTCCGATCCAATCATCCGCAGCACGATCGGTGCAGCGGAGTACGCCATCAAATGCGGGGCCGACCCGAACGAGGTTGACGGGTTCCTCAAAGAGTTGATCGAGTCGCCGCCGCCCGTCGAGCTGGATCTCGCTCCGGTTGCGTCGCGCGTGGACGTCTTCGCGAAAGGCCTGACATCCGCCGGCCAACCGGTTCTGCCGCCGCCCGAGCGGCGCACCCCGATCGACATGGGGTCCGGCGCAGAGTTCGAGTGGTGGCAAGACGCAATCATCGGCGGCGCGGCGATGGCGGTACCACCGCTGGGCGTAGCGATAAACGCGTCGCGCGCCGTCACGGCCGCGACCAATCGGACCGTTGGAATCGGCGTCGCCGTTACGTTCGCCGCCGCCGTCGGCGCGTCGCTCGGCACCGGACTCTTGATAACGAATCTCGGGAAACTCGGCTGGTACGGCTCCGTTTCAGGGCTGCTCGGCTTCATCGCGAGCGTCAGCGCGGTGGTCCAGATCACGATCGTCGGCGGCGGTGTCGAGAAGTTCGGCGGGACGAGCTACGGCGTCGGGGCCATGGGCGGCGAGATCCTCGTCGGCGGCATCACCGCCCTCATCGACGCGGGCGGCAAGTTCATGGGCATCTCGGTATCGGGCGGCATCGGCGTTGGAATCCCGTTCGAGGTCTTTGGTCAGATCCAACATACCTGGACGCAGGTCTAGGCCTCCACGCGAGAGGTTCACGTCGGTCGGCACGAGAGACGATCTGTGACGACCGCTCGTTCCTATGCCGTAGAGATCGTGTCGGCACTGCGCCGATCACTACGGCAAGGGACCGATGGAGGCTACTACCGCACTGCTCCGCATCGCCGCCCGTTTCAGCGGCGCGGCCGCGGCGCTCGTCGCTCGTACCGGCGACGAGACGCCCGTAGCGGCGTGGGGCTGCGAGCCGGCGGCGGCCCGCGCGCTGCTGCGCGTGGTGCGCGGTGAACCGGCCAGTGCCGAACGGTTCGTGCGCCGCATCCCGCTGCAGCTGCGCGACGGCACGCACGGCGAGCTGCTGCTCGCCGTGCCGTCGATCAACGCCGAGGGGCGCGTGCTCGCGAACCTGGCCGCGGAGATCGGCGCGATCTGCGACGTCGCGGGGGAAGCGGAGCCCTCGTCGGCGATCGAGCGGCTGATCGAAGGGATCGAGCATCTCGGCGACGCGGTCGCGCTCCTGCAGATCGCGCGCGACGTGCGCGTCGCGCCGATCGTCCTGTACGTCAACGCCGGCTTCACGCGGTTGTTCGGCTATTCGGCGGAGAGCGTCGTCGGCGGCCCGGCCGACGTCCTGTGGGGAGCGGGCACCAGCGACGAGCGGCTGTACTGGCTGCGCGAACGGATGGCCGCCGGCGAGAACGCACGCATGGTCGTCGAGTTCACCACCCGTGACGGCACGCCGCTGTGGACGGAGCTCTCGACCGTCGCGGTCCAGACCTCCGACGGGCCGGGTCTGCAAGTCGTCACCTACCGCGACGTCAGCGCGCGCAAGCAATTCGAAGCGGCGCTGGCGGCGGAGAAGCGCAAGCTGCAGACGACGCTGGCGGCGATCGCCGAAGCGGTGATCACCGTCTTGCCCGACGGGCGCGTCGACTACGTCAACGACGCGGCGCAAGTGCTGCTGGGGATCGACCTGGTCGAAGCCTACGGCCGGGACGTGCACGACGTCATGCAGGTGATCGATGCCGCCGGCGGTGCGGTCGAGCTGTTCGCGCGCGCCAACGAGCCGGTGCGCGGGGAAGGCTTCCTGCGCTCGCGCGCCGGCGGGATGATCGACGTCGCCTACGTGGCCTCGCACATCGAGGGCGAGCCCGAGGGGACGGTCATCGTGCTGCGCGACATCACGGCGGAGAAGGGCCGCGCGATGCAGCTCAGCTTCGAGGCCTCGCACGACGCGCTGACGGGACTGGAGAACCGGCGCGCGTTCCTCGAGCAGCTCGACGACGCGCTGCGCGCGGCCCGGGCGCACGGCCAGCATCACGTCGTCGGCTTCCTCGACCTCGACCACTTCAAGGTCGTCAACGATCGCTTCGGCCACGCGACCGGCGACCGCTTGTTGCGCGAGATCGGCCACGTCATGGGGCGGGTCGTGCGCGGCGGCGACGTGTTGGCGCGCATCGGCGGCGACGAGTTCGCGCTGCTGCTGAGCAACTGCCGGATGAGCGACGCGCGCCGCGTCGCCGAGAAGATCCGCGAGGCGGTGGACGCCTATCGGATCGAGTACGCCGGCCAGCAGCTCGGCGTCGGCGTCTCGGTCGGACTGGCGCCGCTCGACGCCGACAGCGTCGATGCCGAGCAGGCGCTGGGCGAGGCGGACGCGGCGTGCTATCAAGCCAAAGCGGCCGGGCGAAACGCCATCGTCGGGTAAACCGACGCTAGGATGAACGAGCTGCGTGCGCACCTGGCGATTCCGGAGCACGAGCGCGGTGCCAAGTGGCGGCACCGCTTCTACGACTTGCTCGAGGTGACGCTCCTGCTGCCGCGCGAGCCGCGCATCTTCGCCGGCCCCGACGGCTTCCCGTACTACGCGCTCGACGTCCCGCTCGGTGAGCGCGAGGGCGAGGTCTCTCTGCTCGATCTGCTCGAGCCCGCCACCGAGCGCGGCTTCGGCATCGCGATCGAGCCGTTCGACGACACCGCCGCGTGGGTGTTCACCTGCGGCGACTTGGTGACGCGCCGCGTGTTCGGCGGCTTCGAGGTGCCGCGCATCGGCGTCGTCCCGGCCGAAGAGCCGACCTTCCGCGTCGTGCTCAAGGACACGGGCCGCATGGAAGTGCAGGCGCCCGACGAGCATCTCTTGCCGGCCTACGTGCGGCCGCTGCTGCACACCTACTTCACGCGCACGCTCGGCATCGCGCATCCGGGCGTGCTGGCGCTGGTCTCACCCGATCAGAATCCGCCCGAGCAGCTCGTCTTCCGCGTCGTGCGCGACGACTTCGCCGGCGAGGACGAGTTCGAGCACGCGATCGCGGGCGTCACCTGGTATCTGCCGCGCCACCTGGTCGTCTCGATCTTGCCGGCGCCGGTCGTCGACGCGCTCGAGGACGCGTTCGTTCCGCTGGCCGCCTAGAACTCGCCGTAGACGAAGCCGTCGCGCTCTTCGGTGACCTGCGGCGCGGGGCCGACGTCGACGACGATCTTGCCCTCGTTCTCGCGCCGTTCGAGCAGCGCGTAGGCGTCGCCGACGGTCTCGAGCGTATAGCGGTGCGGGTCGACCAGCGGCGTGAGCGTTCCCGTTTCGATCAGCACGCGCGCGCTCTCGAGGATCGCGCCGTGGCGTTCGCGTCCCTCGCCGGTCAGCAGCGGCAGCAAGGTGAAGACGCCCGAGTAGCTGGCGCCGCGGAACGAGAGCGGCGCGAGCGCGTGCGTGCCCCAGCCCAGCGCGCTCACGACGTGACCGTAGCGACGGACGGCTTCGAACGAGGCGTCCAGCGTCGCGCCGCCGACGGTGTCGTAGACGACGTCGAAGCCGTGAGCGGCGGTGAGCCGCTCGACGTACCCGGCGACGCTCTCGTTCGCGTAGTCGACGAACGTCGCGCCCAAGCGCTCGACGATCGCGCGATGACGCGCCGAGGCGGTCGCGGCGACGCGCGCGCCCAGGCCGCGCGCGAGCTGGATCGCGACGTGGCCGACGCCGCCCGCGCCGCCGTGCACGAGCACGCTCTGCTCTGGTCCCACGGCGGCCCGGTCGATCAGCCCCTCCCAGGCGGTGATGACGACCAGCGGCAGCGCCGCCGCCTCGCGCATCGAGAGGTTCTCCGGCTTGATGGCCAGCAGCCGCGCGTCGACGGCGGCGTATTCCGCCAGCGAGCCCGGCACGCCGGCGACTCCGCCGGTCATGCCGTAGACGGCGTCGCCCGGCCGGAAGCGGCCGACCTCGGCGCCGACCGCCTCGACCACGCCGGCCAGATCCAGGCCGAGGACGGCGGGCAGCGGGTGGCGCGCGTGCGCGGCGGCGCCGGCCGCGATCTTGAGGTCGAGCGGGTTGACGCCCGAAGCCAGGACGCGCACGAGCACTTCGCCGGGAGCCAGGGACGGTGTGGCCAGCGCGGCCACGCGGAAGGGCGCGCCGGGCGCCTCGAGGAGGGCGGCCCGCATCGTGCGGGTCGCGGTACGTTCTCCGGTGTCCACACGCTTTAGGACACGGGCCGGTAAGCGAGGGTGCCGGGCGGGTACACGTGGCACGTGAGCATTTCGCGCGCCTTGTGGTACATCGTGATCGCCATCGTCGCGATCTGCGTCGTCGACGCGATCGTCTGGCACGGCGGCGAGATCATCGACGTCTTGCTGGTGATCGCGGTGATCCTGGTGATCTACAACCTGGTCACCGGCCGCCGCCGGGTCTGAACGTGCGCCGACCCCGCTGAGCGCGCCGCGCCGGGACGGTGTGTTCGTCGTCACAGCCTCCGAACGCAAACAGCACCGCTCGGCGACCGATCAGAAGAACCGAGCGAGGTACGCAGGATGTCGTTCGGTATCGGGTCTCTCACCAGCCAAGCCAACCAGGCGCTCACGCCGCTCGAGCAGATCCAAAAGCAGCTGCTCCAGCCCTACACCGCGGCCGCCACCGGCCGGCGGGTCACCTCGCCGTTCGACGATCCCGCGGGCTATGCGATCGCGACCGAGCTGCAGACGCAGGCCGGCGGCTTCGACGCCGGCTCGCAGAACGCGCTCGACGCCGGCAACGCGCTCAACATCGCGCAAGGCGCGCTCGCGACCACCCGAAACGCGCTGCAGTCGCTGCGCTCGCTGGCCGTCTCCGCGTCGAACGATCTGCTCTCGCCCGCCGATCGCCAAGATCTGCAGACGGTCGCGAACCAACTGGTCCAGCAGGTCAACACCGACGCGCAGAACGCGAACTTCAACGGCGTGCCGCTGCTCAACGGCACCTACGGCAGCGCGCCGGCGACGCCGGCCGACGCGACCGTCACCGCCAACGCGGCGCTGGCCGGCGGCGGCAACCTCGTCGCGAGCGCGGCGTCGGCGAGCGGCGCGACGGCCGGGACGATTCAGCTGAGCGTCGTCGACGGCGCCGGCGGCGCGGCCGTCGACGTGACCTTCACCGACACCGCGACCGGCGCGACCACCAATGCCGGGCAACAGGCGCCCGGCGCGACCTTCGCCGTCGACGGCACGACGGTCACGCTCGGCAACGCCACCGCGCAAGACGCCGGCTCGACCGCGACGGTGCAAGTCCAAGCCGCCGCCGCGGGCTCGACCGCGCCGGACCTGAACGTGCAGACGGGCGCGAACGAAGGCGACACGACCGGCGTGACGACGCCCAACGCCGGCGCGAACGCGCTGTTCCTGCAGAACGTCGACTTGAGCACCGGCGCGAGCTCGCAGAACGCGATCGGACAGATCGACGAAGCGGTCCAGGCCACCGTCTCGGCCGGCGCGACGCTGGGCGCGCAGCAGGTCGCGATTCAAAATCAGATCGGTTCCAACAACACCGCCGCGAACGCGCTCACCGCGTCGGCGGCCGACATCACCGACGCCTCGGCGGCACAGACCTCGACCGAACTGTACCAGCTGATCACCCAGCAGCAGATCTCGCTGCTGACGCTGCAGAACGCGAACAGCTCGTTCGGCTTCCTCAACCGCTTCCTCAACACGGCCGTGTAGCCGGGCCGCGCCGCTGAAGGAAGCCCGGGCCGCGGGCCGGCAGTAGGTCCGCGGAGGCTACGACGTGATCCAGGACATCGCGCGGACGGTCCGCGCCCCGCGCGGGACGACGCTGCGCGCGCGGAGTTGGCAGACCGAAGCACCGCTGCGCATGCTGATGAACAACCTCGATCCCGAGGTCGCCGAGCGGCCGGGCGATCTGGTCGTCTACGGCGGCATCGGCAAGGCGGCGCGCGATTGGCCCGCGTTCGACCGCATCGTCGCCGAGCTCGAGCGGCTCGGGGAGGACGAGACGCTGGCGATCCAGTCGGGCAAGCCGGTGGGCGTCTTTCGCACCCACCCCGACGCGCCGCGGGTGGTGATCGCGAACTCGAACTTGGTCCCGCACTGGGCGACGTGGGAGCACTTCCACGAGCTCGACCGCAAGGGGCTGATGATGTTCGGCCAGATGACGGCCGGTTCGTGGATCTACATCGGCTCGCAGGGCATCGTCCAAGGCACCTACGAGACGTTCGTCGAGATGGGACGCCGCCATTACGGCGGCGACCTGGGCGGCCGCTGGATGCTGACCGCGGGCCTGGGCGGGATGGGCGGCGCCCAGCCGCTGGCGGCGACCATGGCCGGCGCCTCGCTGCTGGCGATCGAGTGCGATCCCAGCCGCATCGAGAAGCGCCTGCAGACGCGCTACCTCGACCGCCGCGCCGAGTCGCTCGACGAAGCGCTGGCGCTGATCGACCAGGCGACGCGCACGCGCGTGCCGGTCTCGGTCGGCGTGGTGGGCAACGCGGCGGAGCTGGTGCCCGAGCTGTTGCGGCGCGGCGTGCGTCCCGACGCCGTCACCGACCAGACCTCGGCCCACGACCCCGTCAACGGCTATCTCCCGGCGGGCTGGACGCTCGCGGAATGGCGCGAACGGCGCGAGCGCGATCCGCGGAGCGTCGCCGCCGCGGCGAAGCGTTCGATGGTCGCGCACGTCGAAGCGATGGTCGGCTTCCACCGCCTGGGCGTGCCGACGTTCGACTACGGCAACAACATCCGCCAAATGGCGCTCGAGACCGGGCTGGCCGACGCGTTCGCGTTTCCCGGTTTCGTGCCGGCCTACATCCGGCCGCTGTTCTGCCGCGGCGTCGGCCCGTTCCGCTGGGTCGCGCTCTCGGGCGACCCCGACGACATCGCCAAGACCGACGCCAAGGTCAAGGAGCTGTTGCCGGACGACCGCCATCTGCACCGTTGGCTCGACATGGCCGCCGAACGCATCGCGTTCCAAGGCTTGCCGGCGCGCATCTGCTGGATCGGCTTGGGCGACCGCGACCGGGTGGGCCTGGCCTTCAACGAGATGGTCGCGCGCGGCGAGCTGAAGGCACCGATCGTCATCGGCCGCGACCACCTCGACAGCGGTTCGGTCGCCAGCCCCAACCGCGAGACCGAAGGGATGCGCGACGGCTCCGACGCGGTCAGCGATTGGCCGCTGCTCAACGCGATGCTCAACGTCGCGGGCGGAGCGACCTGGGTCTCGATCCATCACGGCGGCGGCGTGGGGATCGGGTACTCGCAGCACGCCGGCGTCGTCATCGTCTGCGACGGCAGCGAGGCGGCGGCGAAGCGCATCGCGCGCGTGCTGTGGAACGATCCGGCGACCGGTGTCGCGCGCCACGCCGACGCGGGCTACGACGACGCGCTGGCCTGCGCGCGCGAGCACGGCCTGCACCTGCCGATGCACGGATCGTGACCGGCGCGCTGGAGCGGCCGCCGTTCGTGCTGCGGCCGGGCGCGCTGCGCGCGCGCGACGTGCGCGCCTTGCTGCAGGACGACGCGACGGTGGTGGTCGACGGCGCCGCGCGCGCGGGCGTCGAGCGGGCCGCGGCGGTGGTGCGCGCAATCGCCGCGCGCGACGAGAGCGTCTATGGCGTCAACACCGGGTTCGGGAAGCTGGCGCACACGCGCATCCCGCGCGAACGGCTGGCCGACCTGCAGCGCAATCTCGTGCTCTCGCACGCCTGCGGCGTCGGCGCGCCGCTCGACCGCGCGACGACGCGCCTGGCGATCGTGCTCAAAGCCGGCTCGCTGGCGCGCGGCTACAGCGGCGTGCGCTGGGAGGTCATCCAGACGCTGCTGGCGCTGCTCGAGCGCGACGTCGTGCCGGTCATCCCCGCGCAGGGCTCGGTCGGCGCGTCCGGCGACCTGGCGCCGCTCGCGCACCTCGCGGCGGTGCTGCTCGGCGTCGGCGAAGCCTGGCACCGCGCGGAGCGGATGCCGGCCGCCGACGCGCTGGCGCGCGCGGGGATCGCGCCGCTCGCGCTCGAGGCGAAGGAAGGCCTGGCCCTGCTCAACGGCACGCAGATCTCGACCGCGCTCGCGCTGCGCGCGCTGATCACGCTGGAGAACCTGCTGGCCGCGACGCTGGTCGCCGGCGCGCTCACCGTCGACGCCGCGCTCGGCAGCACGCGTCCGTTCGATCCGCGCATCCACGCCATCCGCGGTCACGACGCGCAGAGCGCGATCGCGAGCGCGATGCGCGGCCTGTTGGCGGGCAGCGCCATCAACGACTCGCACGCCAACTGCGGGCGCGTGCAAGACCCGTACTCGCTGCGCTGCATCCCGCAGGTGCTGGGCGCGTGTCTGCGCACGCTGCGCGACGCGAGCGCGATCCTGGTCGACGAGGCCAACGCGGTCAGTGACAACCCGTTGGTCTTCGTCGACACGGGCGAGGTCGTCAGCGGCGGCAACTTCCATGCCGAGCCGGTCGCGTTCGTGGCCGACGCGCTGGCGGTGGCGATCGCGGAAGTCGGCAACCTCTCGGAGCGGCGCACCGCGCTGCTGGTCGATCCGACCTTCAGCCAGCTGCCGGCGTTCTTGGCCGCCGATCCGGGCCTGGAGTCCGGCTACATGATCGCCCAGGTCACCGCCGCGGCGCTGGCCTCGGAGAACAAGGGGCTCGCGCACCCGGCCAGCGTCGACACGATCCCGACCTCAGCCGGCCAAGAAGATCACGTCTCGATGGCGACCCACGCCGCGCGACGGTTGGGCCCGATGCTCGACAACGCGTGCGCGATCGTCGCGATCGAGCTGCTGGCGGCGGCGCGCGGGATCGCCTTCCGGCGCCCGTTGCGCAGCTCGGCGCCGCTCGAGGACGCCCTGCTCGCGCTCGCCGACGCCGTGCAGGCCGACGATCCGGGCGCGCCCGCGCCCGCGCACGATCTCGGCGGCGACCGCGCGCTGGCGCCCGCGATCGCGTCGCTGACGCGCCTGGTCCGCTCGGGCGCGTTCGCCGGCTACGCCGCCGAGCTGCTCCCGACGGCGGCGCCGGCGTGAGCGAGCACGCGGCCGAGCTGCGGCGCGGCGAGGGCGCGCTGGTGATCAGCGTCCCCCACGTCGGGACCGAGCTGCCGCCGGCGCTGGCGGCGCGGCTGACCGACGCCGGGCGCACGCTGATCGACACCGATTGGTACGTCGACCGGCTCTATCCGTTCGCGCGCGATCTCGACGCGACCGTGCTGTGCGCGCGGTGGTCGCGCTATCTGGTCGACGTCAACCGCGATCCGTCCGGCGCCTCGCTCTACCCCGGCCAGCGGACGACCTCGGTCTGCCCGATCGAGACGTTCGAGGGCCAGCCGCTCTACGCCGCGGGCGACGAGCCCGGTGCGGCCGAGATCGCGCAGCGCTGCGCCGGCGCGTTCGAACCGTATCACGCCGCGCTGCGCGCCGAGCTCGAGCGGGTGCGCGCGTTGCACGGCTACGTGGTCCTGCTCGACGCGCACTCGATCTGGGGCCGGTTGCCGCTGCTGTTCGAGGGCGAGCTGCCCGACCTCAATCTGGGCACCAACGACGGCCGCTCGTTGCCGCCCCGGATGCGCGAGTCGGCGCGCGTGGCCGCCGAGGCGAGCACCTACTCCGTCGTCCTCGACGGACGCTTCAAGGGCGGTTTCATCACCCGCAGCTACGGGAAACCCGCCGACGGCGTCTACGCGATCCAGATCGAGCTGAACCAGCGGACGTACCTGGCCGACGGTTCGCGCACGGCGTGGGACGACGCCAAGGCCGCGCGGCTCTCGCGCGTCCTGCACCGCGTCTGTCAGGCGCTGCTCGCGTCGGCTGCGACGCTGACCCACTCGCCCACCCACTCGTAAGGAGAAGACCCGCTCCATGGCTGACAAGCACTCGATCGCGCGTGCCGAGTTCGTTCCGTTCGGCGGCGACCGGCGCGCCTATTACGCGCTGCCGGCCGGCGCCGGCCCTTTCCCCGGCGTCCTGGTCTACCAAGAGGCGTTCGGCGTCAACGAGTACATGCAGAGCGAAGTGCGGCGCTGCGCCGAGCACGGCTACGCGGCGATCGCGCCCGACTTGTTCCACGGTGAGGTCTTCCCGTACGAGTTCGACAAGGTGTTGCCGAAGCTGCAGACGCTCACCGACGAGGGGATGCTGGCCGACGTCAACGACGCGATCGCGTTCCTCGACGCGCAGCCGCAGGTGGCCAAGAGCGCGCTGGGCGCGGTCGGCTTCTGCATGGGCGGCCGGCTCGCGTTTCTGTCGGCGGTCGCGCTGCCGCGCGTCGGCGCGGCCGTGTCGTTCTACGGCGGCGGCATCGCGCCGGATCAGCCGCGCCACTTCAAGCCGCTGGCCGATCGCGTCCCCGACGTGCACGGACGGCTGCTGCTGATCTACGGCGCCGACGATCAGTCGATCGCGCCGACCGAGCACGGCCGTTTGGCGCAAGCGCTCTCCGAGGCGAAGAAGGACTACGGCATCCGCGTCTATCCGGGCGCCGGCCACGGCTTCGCCTCGCGCGACCGGGAGAGCTATCGACCTGCGGTGGCGCAGGCCGCCTGGGACGAGACCTTCGCCGTCTTCGCGGCGACGTTGCGCTAGCGATACCGGTAGCCGGGCGTTCCCGGCAGGCGGGAACGCACGGCTCCGCCGCCGTCTTAACGGAGACCTGACGATCGGTCCGTTGGGGCGTGCGCCTGCTCGGCCGATCTTGAAGGCATGAAGCTACGGATCGGCGCTCAAATCGGCGCGGGTTTCGCCGTGCCCATCGTCGCGCTCGCGGTCGTGCTGGCCGTCGTCTCGGTCTTGTTCGCGCACATGCAGCAGATGCGCGCCGACACGGTCGCCAAGCGCGACATCGCGCGCACCGTGCACGACTTCCAGTACAACAACCTGCTTCAGCGCTACGCGACCGTGCGGCACACGCTCGGCATGAAGACGGCACCGCAGATGTTCGACGACGCGGTTGCCCGGGTCGGTGACGACCTCTCGAAGCTGCGCGCACAGTCGGCGAGCGTGCCGGGCCTGACGACGCTGATCGACGACGCGGGGCAGCGCAGCACCGGGATCACCGGCCGGCTGCGCACGATCTCGCAGATCATCAATCGCGAAAAAGCCGGTCTCGATCCGAACTCGGTCGAGTTCAAGACCATCGACGCGCATCGCGTCGCGATGCGCACGCAGAACGACGTCGACAACAAAGCCATCGACGCCGACATCGCCCAGATGTCGAGCATCACCTCGGCGGCGGAGGAGTCCTCGCAAGCCGCGCTCGACCGCGAGCTGCAGGAGATCTATCTCGGGATGCTGGCCCTGGGCGCGCTGACCGTGCTGGCGACGATCGTGCTGGCGGTGTGGCTGACCCGGCGCATCACCTCGCGCCTCGGGCGGGTCGCGCAGGCGCTGCGCGACGTCGTCCGCGAGGATTTCGGGAGCCTCTCGAGCGCGATGCAGCGGCTGGCGCACGGTGACCTGCGCGGCGGCTTCCACTCGACGCGGCCGGCCATGGGTGCCGACGGCGGCGATGAGATCGCCGACCTCATCCGCAGCTACGACGAGCTGGCCGAAGGCATGACCGCCATCGCCGGCGAGGTCGACGCCGGTCTCTCGAACCTGCGCCAGCTGATCACCGGCGTCGTCGGTGCCTCGCGCAACCTCGCGCTGGCCTCGGAGCAGACCTCCAGCGCGGCCAACCAAGCCTCGCGCGCGGTCGAGCAGATCGCACGGTCGGTCGACAGCGTCGCCACCGGCGCGCGCGACCAGGCCGAGCAGATCACGCGCGCCGGCGCGGCGATCGAAGAGCTGGCGCGCTCGGCGGAGATGATCGCCGACGGCGCGGTGCACCAAGCCGAGGCGATCGGCGTCGCGACGACCGGGATTCAGCGGCTCGACGACGGGATCGAATCGCTCTCGAGCCACGGCGGCGAGCTGGCGCGCTCGGCCCGCGACGCCTCGGAACAGTCCGACGGCGGCAGCGACGCGGTCGCCGCGACGCGCGACACGATGCAGAAGCTGCGCGGCGTCTCGCAAGGCGCCGCCGACGCGATGGTCGCGCTCGAAGGCCGGTCGACCCAGGTCGAAGAGATCGTGCGCGCGATCGAGGAGATCGCGGATCAGACCAACCTGCTCGCGCTCAACGCCGCCATCGAAGCGGCGCGCGCCGGCGAGCACGGCCGCGGCTTCGCGGTCGTCGCCGACGAAGTCCGTAAGTTGGCGGAACGCTCGTCGCAGGCGACGCGCGAGATCTCGCAGATCCTCTCCGCGATCCGGCGCGAGACCGTCGCGGCCGCGGAGGCGATGCGCACCTCGGACGCCTCGGTCGCGAGCGGTCTGAGCGTCGCCGAGCGCGCGGGGACCGCGCTCGAAGGCGTCGAGCGCGCCATCTCGGCGACGGCGTCCGTCGCGGAAGAGCTGGCGCGCCGCGCGCTGGCGATGCGCGAGGCCTCGCTGCAAGTCACGCAGAGCGTCGCGACGGCGTCGGCCGGCGTCGAAGAGAACGCCGCGGCGGCGACGCAGATGAAGCAGACGACGCGCGACGTCAGCGCGGCGATCCTGCCGGTCGCGGCGGCGGCCGAAGAGCAGTCCGCGGCGGCACATCAAGCCGCGCTGGCGACCAGCGAGCTGGCCTCGGGCGTGCAAGAAGTCGACGCGACGGCGCGCTCGTTGCGCGACGAGGCCGAGCGCCTCGACGCGCTGGTCGCGCGCTTCGTCGTCGAGGGCGAGGGGACGGCCAAGCCGGCCGACGCGCGGCTGTCGCGCGCGGAGCACCTCCACCTGGTCGTCTCGACGCCGGAACGCGCGGCGCTGGCCGGCTGACCGATCGCCGCGGGTTGAAGCCGGCCGGGATGGGGTTGGGCAGGTCGGCGTCGGTCGGCCGCATCCCGATCGCGCGGCTCGCGACTCCGTCAAGAGAACTGAACCGGCGCTTGATCATCGCTTGACGCAAGTCCCCGCTTTCGGCACCGTCCGCGTGCTTGCCCAGCCGATCTTTCTCGTATGAAGCTTCGCATCGCGGCGCAGGTGGCCGTGCCCGTGGCCGTTCCGATTCTGGCCCTGGCGTGCACGCTGGGGGCGGTCTGGGTGCTGTTCGGGCAGCTGCAGTCGCTCCAGACCGATTCGCGTGCCAAGCGCGACATCGCGCGCAGCGTCCACGACACGGAGCTGCGGACCTGGCAGCTGCGCTACGCGCTGGTGCGCTACTCGGTCGGTGCCGCCAACGCGCTGCCGATGTTCAACCAGGCTTCGGACCGGCTCGACAAGGACGTCGACGAGCTCGGGCCGCAACTGCGCAACGAGCCCGACATGGCGCTGATCTACGCCGACTTGAAGCAGCACGTCGGCTCGCTGTCCGGCCGGCTGCACATGACGCTCGGCCTGATCGGACGCCAGCAGCGGCTCGATCGCAACTCGGCGGCCTACAAGGCCATCGATCGCGAGCGTGCCGGGTACCGCAAGGCGACCGATGCGGACGCGAACGGCATCGACGACGACATCGGCCAGCTCACCGCGATGACCGACGGCGACGAAGCCGACGCGCGCGCGACCTTCGACGGCCGCTTGCGCGCGGTGGAGCTGGGGCTGATCGCGCTCGGCCTGGCCGCACTGCTGCTGACGGTCGGCATCACCCTGGTGCTGACGCGCCGCATCGCCGCGCGCTTGGCGCGCGTCGCGCAAGCGCTGCGCGCGGTCGTCACCGAGGACTTCGCGGGGCTCTCGTACGCCGTCCGCGGCCTGGCCGAGGGCAACCTGTGCGGCAGCTTCACGTCGGCGCGCGAGCCGATCGGCGACGTCGGCGGCGACGAGATCGCCGAGGTCGTGCGCAGCTACGACGAGCTGGCCGAAGGGCTGGGGCAGCTCGCGCTCGAGGTCGACGCGGGTCTGGCGAACCTGCGCTCGCTGATCGCCGGCGTCGTCGGCGCGTCGCGCAGCCTCGCGCTGGCCTCGGAGCAGACGTCCAGCGCGGCCAACGAAGCTTCGCGCGCGGTCGAGCAGATCGCGCGCTCGGTCGACAGCGTCGCCACCGGTGCGCGCGATCAGGCCGAGCAGATCGCGCGCGCGGGCGCGGCGATCGAAGAGCTGGCCCGTTCGGCCGAGTCGATCGCCGAGGGCGCGGCCCATCAGGCCGAAGCGATCGGCGTCGCCACCACCGGGATCGGGCAGCTGGACGACGGGATCGAGTCGCTCTCGAGCCACGGCGGCGAGCTGGCGCGCTCGGCGCGCGACGCCTCGGAACAGTCGGGCGGCGGCAGCGACGCGGTCGCCGCCACCCGCGCCACGATGGAGAACCTGCGCGGCGTCTCGCAGGGCGCCGCCGACGCGATGCTCGCGCTCGAAGGGCGTTCGGCGCAGGTCGGCGAGATCGTGCGCGCGATCGAGGAGATCGCGGATCAGACCAACCTGCTCGCGCTCAACGCCGCCATCGAAGCGGCGCGCGCCGGCGAGCACGGCCGCGGCTTCGCCGTCGTCGCCGACGAGGTCCGCAAGCTGGCCGAGCGTTCGTCCGAAGCGACGCGCGAGATCTCGCAGATCCTCTCCGCGATCCGGCGCGAAACCGTGGCCGCCGCGGAAGCGATGCGCACCTCGGACGCCTCGGTGGCGAGCGGTCTGAACGTCGCCGAGCGTGCCGGCACGGCCCTCGAGGGCGTCGAGCGTGCGATCTCCGCGACCACCGCGGTCGCGGAAGAGCTGGCGCGGCGGGCACTCGCGATGCGCGAGGCCTCGCTGCAGGTCACGCAGAGCGTCGCCACCGCCTCGGCGGGGGTCGAGCAGAACGCGGCCGCCGCGACGCAGATGAAAGTCACCACGCGCGACGTCAGCGCGGCGATCCTGCCGGTCGCGGCGGCGGCCGAAGAGCAGTCCGCGGCGGCACATCAAGCCGCGCTGGCGACCAGCGAGCTGGCCTCGGGCGTGCAAGAGGTCGACGCGACGGCGCGCTCGCTGCGCGAGCAAGCCGAAGCGCTCGACGCGTTGGTCGCGCACTTCGTCGTCGAGGAGAAATCGGCGCCGCTGCAGCCGCCGCAGGCCGGCGACGTCCCCTTCCTGCGGCTCGTCAGTTGAGCCGGCACCCGTCGGCGGCGCACGCCTTGGAAGGCGCCTTCGTGCTGAGTGCGGCGCTGGTGTCGGCGCAGCTGCACGCGCGCACGCCGGTGCCGAACGGGACCGGGCCCGAGGCGCGCTTGCGCAGCGCGTTAGCGGCGTTCGAGAACGCGCTCGACCGCGTGCTCCCGGCCGGCCACGACGACGCCCGCGCAGCGGTGCGTTCCCAGCCAATAGCATAGCTCGGCCGGCTGCGCGACCTCCCAGAGCGCCAGATCGCAGCGCGCGCCGACCCGCAACTCGCCGCGATCGCGCAGGCCCAGCGCGCGCGCCGCGTTGCGCGTGACGCCGGCCAGCGCCTCGTGCGGCGCCAGCCCCCACAGCACGCAGGCCAAGTTCATCGCCGTCGGCAGCGTGCCGACCGGCGAGGTCCCGGGGTTGCAGTCCGTCGCCAGCGCGATCGGAACGCCGTGCGCACGCAGCGCCGCCAGTGGCGGCGCGACGGTTTCGCGCAAGTAGTGGAACGCGCCCGGCAGCAGCACGGCGACCGTCCCCGCCGCCGCCAGCGCGGCGACGCCGCCTTCCTCGGTGTGCTCGAGGTGGTCGGCCGAGAGCGCGCCGTGCGCGGCGGCGAGCAGCGCGCCGCCGGTGTCCTCGAGCTGATCGGCGTGGACCTTCACCGCCAACCCGTGCGCGCGCGCGGCCTCGAGCACGCGCGCGCTCTCGGCCGCGTCGAACGCGATCCCCTCGCAGAAAACGTCGACCGCGTCGGCCAACCGCTCACGCGCGACGCGCGGGATCATCGTCTCGCACACCAGCGCGACGTACTCGGCGCGGCGCGCCGCGTAGTCGGGCGGCACGACGTGCGCGCCCAGATACGTCGTGCGCACGCTGATGCCCAGCTCGCCGCCCAGCCGGCGGCCGACGCGCAGCAGGCGCAGCTCGGTCTCGACGTCGAGCCCGTAGCCGGACTTGCTCTCGAGGGTCGTCGTCCCGCTCGCGATCATCGCGCGCACGCGCTCCGCGGCGGCGGCGAAGAGCGTCGCTTCGTCGCTCGCGCGCGTGCGGGCGACCGTGTACGCGATGCCGCTGCCGCCCTGCGCCGCGTCGGCGTAGCGCTGGCCGGCGACGCGCCGCGCGAAATCGTCGATCCGGTCGCCGCCGAACACGACGTGCGTGTGCGGATCGATCAGGCCGGGCGTGATCCAGCGGCCGCCGGCATCGATCACGCGCGCGCCGCGCGCGGCGGACGCGGCGGGAAGCTCCGCGCGCGGTCCGATCCACACGATCGCACCCTCGCGTGCCGCGAGCGCACCGTCGTCGATCGTGCCGTAGGGATCGGCGCCGGGCGTCATCGTCGCGAGCCGGGCGTTCACCCACAGCGTGTCGTACGAGGTCACCATGCGGCTCTTCGCGCGTGAAGCGTTCCTCCCCGGGGGCTGGGCCCCCGACGTCGCGTTCGAGCTGGCCGCCGACGGGACGATCCTGACGGTCGAGCCGGGCACCGAGCCGGGCGGCGCGGAGGTGATCGACGGGCCGGTCATGCCGGGGATGCCGAACCTGCACTCGCACGCGTTCCAGCGCGCGATGGCCGGGACGGCCGAGCGGCGCGGTGTCGGCGGCGACGACTTCTGGGGCTGGCGCCAGACGATGTACGCGCTGGCGAACCGGCTCGATCCCGACGCGCTGCGCGCGCTGGCGGCCGACGTCTACCGCGCGATGGTGGCCGCCGGCTACACCGCCGTCGCCGAGTTCCACTATCTCCATCGCGATGCGAACGGAGCCTGGTACGCCGATCGCGCGATCATGGCGCGCGCGCTGGTCGAGGCCGCACGCGAGGCGGGGATCGCGATCTGCCTGCTGCCAGCGCTCTACGCGCACGCCGACATCGGCGGCGCACCGTTGCGCGAGGAGCAGCGCCGCTTCGCGATCGATGTCGACGACGTGCTCGAGATCGCGCGCACGCTGCGCGCCGACTACGCGCGCGATCCCGACGTCGTCGTCGGCGCCTGTGCGCACTCGCTGCGCGCGGTCACGCCCGAGCAGCTGCGCGCGCTGCTGGCCGGCTCGCCGTCCGACGTGCCGGTCCACGTGCACGCGGCGGAGCAGTTGCGCGAGGTCGAGGCGGTGCGCGCCGCGTTGGGCGCCGCGCCGGTCGCCTGGCTGCTCGACAACTTCGCGGTCGACGCGCGCTGGTGTCTGGTCCACGCGACGCACCTCGAAGACGCCGAGCGCGACGCGCTGGCGCGCAGCGGCGCCGTCGCCGGCCTGTGCCCGACGACCGAAGCGAACCTGGGCGACGGGCTGTTCCCGCTGCACCCGTACCTCGCCGCGCGCGGCGCGATCGGGGTCGGTTCCGACAGCAACGTCTCGCTGGCGCCGGCCGAGGAGCTGCGCTGGCTCGAGTACGGCCAGCGGCTCACCCAACGCCGGCGCATCGTCGCCGCGCTCGATCCCGGCGCCTCGGCCGGCGAGACGCTCTACGCGCGCGCCGCCGCGGGCGGTGCCCAGGCGTGCGGCTTCGCCGCCGGCGCGCTGGCACCGGGTAACCGCGCCGACCTGATCGTGCTCGACGACACGATCCCGCCGCTGGCGGGCGCGCCGCCCAGCGAGCTCGTCGACCGCTACGTCTTCGCCAGCGACCGCGCGCAGCCGCTGCGCGTCATGATCCGCGGCCGCTGGCGCACGTAGGAGCCGGAGTTCGGCGGCTGGTGGGTACGAACGAGCGATGTCGTTGCGTGACCGCCTGCTGGCTTCCGATCCGCCGCTCGAGCGCTTGCGGCTGATGCTGCGCGCGACGCTCGCGATGCTTGCGACCGGCGGGATCGTGCTGCTCGCGATGCGGTTCGGCGTGGTGGCCGGACCGGCCGCGCTGATCGGCGTCCTGGTGGCCTTGTGGACGACGCTGATGGCGAACGATCCGGCGCCGCGCGATCGCCGGGTCACGGCCGCGCTGCTGCCGCTCGCGGCCGCCTCGGGCGTCGCCTTCGCGGCGGCGCTGGCGGCGGTGAGCCCGATCCTGGGCGCACTGGGGCTGCTGGCGATCACCTTTCCGTGCGAGTGGGCGCGGCGGTACGGACCGCGCGGCTTCGGCCTGGGGATGATGGCGCTGTTGACGGCGTTCTTCACGCTGTGGGTGAACGTGCCGTTGGCGCAGGTTCCCGGCGCGCTGCTGGCGATCGCGATCGGCTCGGCGTGCGCGTGGCTCGCGCACTTCGTCGTCGTGACCGACTCGCCGCTGCTGGTGCTGCGCTCGGCGCGGATCGCGCTGCGCGCGCGGATGCGCGTCTTCGCCGGCGTCGTCCGCGCGGTCGCCGAAGCGGAGCCGCACGCGCCGTGGCACGCGCTGCGCGGCGAGGCGGTCGCGCTCGACGCCGCCGCGCTCGCCGTCGATCGCGTCTTCGCGGAAAAGATGCTGGGGCTCGACGAGCAGACCCGGCAGGCCGCCCGGCTGGCGGTGCTCGACGCGGAGCTGGCCGCCGATCGACTCGCCGAGCTGGCCGTCGCGAGCGACCGCGGCGTGCGCCTTGCCGCCGCCCCCGCGCTCGACGCGTTCGCGCACGGTGACGCGGCAGCCGCGAAAACCGCCGCGGCGCCGCTGGCCGGACACAACGCGCTGGCCGGCGCGGTCGTGAGTCTCGTCGAGGCCGACGCGCGCGCGGCGAGCGTCCTCGACGGCGCCGCGCGAGCGCGTCCGGCGGGGGACAAGGACGCGCCGATTCCGCCCGGACCGCGGCCGCCGGAGATCGGCGGCATGGCGCCGACGACGCGCATCGCCTGGCAGGTCACCGTCGCCGCCTGCGCGGCGATGGCGATCGGCGCCGCGCTGCCGCCGCACCTGCCGTACTGGGCCGTCTTGACCGCGTACGTGGTCGCGAACCAAGTCGCTTCGTCGGGCGAGACCCGGCGGCGATCGATCGCGCGGGTGGTCGGGACGATGGCCGGCGTCGCGATCGGGACGGCGCTGGTCTCGCTGCTGCAGGGACGGCACGCGGTGGAGCTGCTGCTGATTTTGTTCTGCGCGATGGCGGCGCTGTACGCGTTCCGCTGGCGCTACTGGCTGTTCACGTTCTTCCTGACGGCGCTGATCGCGATGGCGTACGATCTGGTCGGTCGGCCGGCCGACCAGCTGTTGCTGGCGCGATTGACCGAGACGCTGATCGGCGGCGTGTGCGGCGGCTTGGCCGCGACCTTCGTGGTGCCGCTGCGCACGCGGGCCGTGGTTGCCGCGACGGCACGCGGGTTCGCCGACAAGCTGCGCGCGAGCGTGCATGCCAGCACCGACGCGCTGCGAGGACGTGACGCCCGACCGCTCGACGCGGCCCGCGCCCTCGACGCGCAGCTGCAAGAGCTGCTGGCTCGCGTGCGTCCGCTCGCCGAGGGCCCGCGCAGCGACGTCCCCGCGCCGGCGAAGGAGCAGACCCTGACGACGCTGGCCGATTGCGCGTATCGCGCTCGCCTGCTGGCCCGCGAAGCGCTGGGCGCGCACGCCAGCGTGCCGAACGAGCCGATCGCGGCGGGCGAGCGCGAGGTCGACGCCGCGGTCGACGCGTTCGCGGACGTGCTGGCGCAGGTTCCCGGCGCCTCCGGCGCGGTCTTCGTTCCGAGCACGGTCCCGCCCGACGGCGCGGGCGACGCCCTCGCACCCCTGCGCCGCATCGCCGAGGACGTGGCGCTGCTCGCCGTGGCGGCGCGCGAGGTGTTGACCCCGCCCGCCTGACCGGGTTTCAGCGCGCGGTGCCGCCGGGTATCGCCTCGACGTGCGTCTGCAGACCTGCGCTTCGCTGGCTGGGCTCGTGGTGGTCGTCCTCGCGGCAGGCACCGTGCTGCCCGCGCGCGGCGCGGCCACGTCGGCGTTCACGCCCGCGCAGGCCACGCGCGGCGAGTTCATCTTCGTGAAGACCTGCGCGACCTGTCATGGCGCGCAGCTCGAGGGCGCGGCGGGGCCGCCGCTACAAGGCGCGAGCTTCGGCACCTCGCTGACGACGGGCCACCTGACGACCGCGACGCTGTACGCCTTCATCCGCGGCAGCATGCCGATGAACGCGCCGGGGAGCCTGACCCCGCAGCAGTATCTCGACGTGCTGGCGTTCATCCTGAGCAAGAACGGGTATCCGTCCGGCGACCGCCCGCTCGGCGAGAGTTCGCTCGCGCAGGTCGCGCTGCTGCCGTTTCCACGCAACGCCGCCAACCCGGCGCCGGCGCTGACGGCGGCGCCGCGGTCGTCCGCGCACGTACCGGCCGGCGCGCGGGTCACGCTCGACGACGCGGCGCTGCGCGCCGCGCCGCGCGACGCGAACGACTGGCCGTTGCCGGGACGCACGTACGACAACGAGCGCTACTCGCCGCTGGCGCAGATCACGACCGCGAACGTCGGCCGGCTGACGCCGGCCGCGATCGTCCACACCGGGATGTTCGCCAGCTTCGAGACGACGCCGCTGGTCGCCGACGGCGTCATGTACATCACCACGCCGGTCGTCGGCCACCGCATGAAGATCATGGCCGTGAACGCCGCCACCGGTGCGACGCTGTGGAGCACGTCGTACGCGATCGGCTACTTCAAGGGCTGCTGCGGGGCCAACAACCGCGGTCCGGCGCTGGCCTACGGTAACCTCTACGTGACGACCATGGACGCCAAGCTGGTCGCGTTCGACGCGCGCACTGGCGCGGAGCGCTGGGAGACCCGCGTCGCGGACCCGCACGCCGGCTACTCCGAGAGCATGGCGCCGCAGATCGACGACGGCGAAGTCATCGTCGGCAGCGCGGGCGGCGAGTGGGCGCTGCGCGGCTTCATCGCCGCCTACGACGCGCACACCGGCAAGCAGCGCTGGCGCTGGTACACGACCGATCCCAAGAGCTTCGCCGGCGACTCCTGGAAGCACGGTGGCGGCACGGTGTGGACGACGCCCGCGCTCGATCCGCGCACGGGGCTCGTGATCTTCGGCGTCGGCAACCCCAACCCGGACATCTTCGGATCGGTGCGGGCCGGCGACAACCGCTACACCGACAGCATCGTCGCCCTGGACGCGCGCACCGGCCGCCTGCGCTGGTACTATCAGGAGGTCAAGCACGACGTCTGGGACTACGACGCCGCCAGCAACGTCGTGCTCTTCGACGTGCGCAACCACGGGCGTACGATCCATGCCGCGGGCGAGGCCGGCAAGGTCGGGTGGTTCTTCATCGTCGACCGCGCGACGGGAAAGCTGATTCGCAAGTCGGCCCCGTACGTGCGAATGAACGCCAACATGTTCGGACTGCACCACGTGCTGCCGGGCGCCAACGGCGGCTCGGAGTGGTCGCCGCCCGCGTACTCGCCGCGCACCCACGACGTCTACGTGCTCGGCATCAATCAGCTGATGGACTTCAAACCGTCGACCGTCACGCACGCGCCGGGCTTCATGAACGTCGGCAGCGTCTTCACGAGCACCTACAAGCCGACCGTCCAAACCGGAACCTTCAGCGCGATCGACACGCAGACCGGCAAGATCGCCTGGCAGCACCCGACGGCGAAGCCGCTGATCGGCGGCGCGCTGGCGACGGCCGGCGACCTGGTCTTCGTCGGCGAGGGCACGGGGACGCTGGACGCCTTCGACGCGCGCACCGGGCGCGAGCTCTGGCACCACACGTTTCCGTGCGGGGTCGATGCGCCGCCGATCTCGTACGCGGTCGACGGCGTGCAGTACGTCGCCGTCGCGGCCGGCGGCAACTTCCAGTTGAACTACGCGCGCGGCGACGAGGTCGCGATCTTCCGGCTGCCGCGGCGCTAGCTACGGCGCGCGGTGGCTGCCGGCGCGCGTCTTGGCGACGCGCGCCGGCGTGCGCGGCGCTTCGGTGCGCGCGACCGACGCGTAGACCTCGTCTCGTCCGAGCATACAGTCGCACTGCAGGTTTTTCCCATGACACCCGTCGGGATAGTGCAGCGAGGCCGTGTGCCGGCAGCTCGGGCAGAGCATCAGATAGTCCACGCGTTTGACCCCACCGATTCCACACAACAGCGCGCCGACGGATCGGTCTCCCGGCCCCGCCGGGACGTCGACGCACCTGCTCAGATACCCGGCGCCGCGCGCGCGAAAACGCAGGCAAGCAGGCTGCCGTCGGGCGATAATCGCGCGCCGCGCGCGGGTACAACGTACGCCAACGCACCATGAACACCACACGCACGCTCACCGGCATCGTCCTGGCCGCCTCGCTCGCCACCCTCGGCATGCGACCCGCTCCGGCATCGGCCAACGCGACCGGCTGGATCATCGGTGGCGCGGCCGCCGCCGCCGGCACGCTCTTGATCATCAACCACAACAAGAAGGTGCACGAGAAGTACGCCGCCTACGATCACGAGGTCGCGGCGGAGCAGGCCGCGGCGAACAATGCGCAGGCCGCGTACGCCGCCGAGCACCAGGCGTACGTGCACGAAGCGGCGCTGGTCGCCGAGTACAAGCACGAGACCGCGGTGCAGCACCGCATCGTCGTCGGGCTCGAGCAGCAGCTGCGCGAGCGCGGCCGGCCGGCCGGCCAGGTCGCGTCCAGCGGCCGCGCGCCCGCGACGCTGAAGCCGGCCGCCGACGGCTCCTACGGCTGGGGCACGCTCTGACGATGCGCGCGCCGGCGCTCGTCGCGGCGATCGCGTTCGCGGCGCTCGTCGCGGGCTGCTCGCGGCCCACCGGGCCGCAGCAGTTGGCGGTCGCCACGACGCGCGCGGTGTACGCGAACAACGTGAACGCGGCGGTCGCGAACTTCGAGCCGGCGCTGCGCAGTCAGGTCACGAGCGCGTCGGTCGCGCAGCTCTCCGACGCGATGCACGCGATGGGCGCGATGCACGGGTTCAGCGTCGCCGGCAGCACGCCGGCGCAAGGGCGCTACGACTACACGGTCGCCTTCGACAAAGGCCGGATGTTGGTTCAGCTTCGGCTCGACGGCGACCGGCGCATCGCGGCGTACCGCATCACGCCGCTGGCGCAGTAGCGCGGGCGGGCGCCAGGACGCGGCCGCCCCGCCGCCAAGTCGTCCGCATGCAGACGCTCCCGCGGTACCTGGCCGAGCACCTGCGCGCTCCCCGTGAGCGCGCCTTCGCCGAGCGGCTCGGCGCGCCCGAGTGGCGTTTCACCTCGTCGACGCGAATGCTCGAGCGCGCGCGCGCGATCGCCTGCGCGTTGCGCGAAGCGGGAGCGCAGGCCGGCGATCGCGTCGTGCTGATGGCGAACAACCGCGTCGACTGGATCGCGGCCGACTTCGGCATCCTGTTCGCCGGCTGCGTCCCGGTCCCGACCTACGCGACGATCGCGCTCGACCAGCTCGACTACATCCTGGCCGACTCGGAGGCCAAGCTGCTGTTCGTCGAGAGCGCGGCGCAAGCGCAGCGCGTGCGCGCGGCCTGTCCGCACGCGCCGCGGATCGTCGCGTTCGACGATCCGGGTCCGGACGGACTCGGCGCGTTCGAAGCGGTCGGTGCGGCCCGCGCCGCGGCCGATCCGGCGGCGGCGCTGCGGCTCGCCGACGGCGTGCAGCCGGGCGAGGTCGCCGTGCTGATCTACACCTCGGGGACGACCGGCAACCCCAAAGGCGTGATGCTCACGCACGACAACCTGCTCTCGAACGCGACCAGCTCGTACGACTACGGCCTGCAGGGCGTCGAGACGGCGGGCGAGATCGTGCTCTCGGTGCTGCCCTACGCGCACATCTACGAGCACACCGGCCTGCTCGGATACTTCCACGTCGGCTACGACGTCTACGTCACGCAGCCGGACTTCTTGCTGGCCGACTTGCAGGCGTCGCACCCGTTCGCGATCTCGCTGGTGCCGCGCATCTACGAGCGCATCCTGACCGGCATTCGCGCCGGCGCCGCCGCGCAGGGCGGCGAGGCCGCCGTCATGGTGCCCAAGGCGCTGGAGATCGCGCGCGCGTACGCCGCCGAGCTGCACGCCGGTCGCACCCCGAGCGCCGAGCTCACGCAGCAGCACGCCGCCGTCAGCGCGATGGTCTTTCCGGCGATCAAAGAGCGGCTCGGCCTGGACCGCCTGCGCTACTTCGTGAGCGGCTCGGCGCCGCTGCACCTCGACGTCGCGTTGACCTTCGCCGGGATGGGACTTCCGATCGGCGAGGGCTACGGGCTCACCGAGACCTCGCCGACGATCACCGCGCAGCGCGT
This sequence comes from Candidatus Sulfotelmatobacter sp., assembly GCA_035504415.1. NCBI lineage: Bacteria > Pseudomonadati > Acidobacteriota > Terriglobia > Terriglobales > Candidatus Korobacteraceae > Candidatus Sulfotelmatobacter > Candidatus Sulfotelmatobacter sp. The sequence goes on from DATJRY010000017.1 coordinate 412,529, forward strand.
GCAGGACGTCCGCTACGGCACCGTCGGCCGGCCGATCCCGGGGATGGAGATTCGCATCGCCGACGACGGCGAGATCCTGGTGCGCGGCGCGGGCGTGATGAAGGGCTACTATCGCAGCGCCGAGGGGTTCACGTCCGACGGCTGGTTCCAGACCGGCGACATCGGCCAGCTCGACGGCGACGGTTTTCTGACCATCACCGACCGCAAGAAGGAGCTGATCAAGACGTCGGGCGGCAAATACGTCGCCCCTAGCCGGGTCGAGGCCGCCGCGCGCCGCTCGCCGTATGTCGGTCAGTGTCTGGTGCTCGGCGACGGTCACCCGTTCCCGATCGCGCTGGTCGCGCCCGAATGGGCGGCGGTGCGCGCGCGCTTCGGCATCGCGCCCGACGTGCCGACCGCCGAGATCGCCGCGCGCGACGACGTCCACGCCTTCGTGCAGAACGAAGTCGCGGCGATGACGGCGGAGCTGGCAACCTTCGAGCAGATCCGTCGCGTCGCGCTGCTGCCGCGCGACCTGACCATCGAGGACGGCGACCTCTCGCCGGCCATGAAGGTACGCCGGCGCGTCGTCGAGCAGCGCTTCGCCGACCTGATCGCGCGCGCGTACGCGGCGCCGGCGAACGCCGCCGCCCAGGTGACCAGCGCATGACGGCGGTGGCCACCGCGGCTGCGCCGGTTGCGCCGCGCCGCCGCGAGCTCGATTTCCAGCTCTACGACGTGCTCGACCTCGAAGAGCTGCTGCGCTTTCCGTACTACGCCGAGCACGACCGCGCGACCGTCGACGGCATCCTCGACACCGCCTACGCGATCGCCGGCGAGGTCTACGCGCCGTTCGCCGCCGCGCTCGACGCCTACCCGTTCCGGCTCGTCGACGGTGAGGTCGCGATGCCCGACGCGCTCAAGGCCGCCGTGCGCGCGTACGTCGACGCCGGCTTCGTCGGCGCGACCTTTTCGGCCGAGGACGGCGGCCTGCAGCTGCCCGACACCGTCACCTCGGCGGCCGGGCTCGTCTTCTCGGCCGCCAACAACGGGGCCAACGGCTACACGTTCCTGACCATCGGCGCCGCGCATCTGTTGGCCGCGTTCGCGAACGACGAGCAGCGCGAGCGCTGGATGGCGCCGCTCGTCGAGGGGCGCTACCTGGGCACGATGGCGCTCTCCGAACCGCAAGCGGGCAGCTCGCTGGGCGACATCACCACCAAGGCCGAACCGGCCGGCGACGGCACGTACCGGCTGACCGGAACGAAGATGTGGATCTCGGCCGCCGAGCACGACTTGGCCGAGAACATCGTCAACCTGGTGCTGGCCAAGATCCCCGGCGGACCGCCGGGCGTGAAGGGCAGCTCGCTCTTCATCGTGCCGAAGTATTTGGTCGACGCGCAGGGCCGGCGCGCGCAGCGCAACGACGTCGTCGTGACCGGGCTCAACCACAAGCTCGGCCAGCGCGGTATCATCAACACGGTGCTGACCTTCGGTGAGCGCGGTGCGTGCGTCGGCTACCTGGTCGGCGAACCGCACGACGGGATGCGCCAGATGTTCCACATGATGAACGAGGCGCGCATCGCGGTCGGCGCAGGCGCCAGCGCGCTCAACGTCGCCGCGTACGAGTATGCGTTGCAATACGCCAAAGACCGTCCGCAAGGCCGGCGCTTGACCGACAAGAACCCGCTCGCGCCGCCGGTGCCGATCGTCGAGCACGCCGACGTCAAACGAATGCTGCTGCGCGCCAAAGCGATCGCCGAAGGCGGGCTGGCGCTGGTGCTGTGGTGCAGCCGGCTGATCGACGTCACCAAGGCCCACCCCGACGCGCAGGCGCGCACCGACGCCGAGCTGCTGGTCGACGTGCTGACGCCGGTCGCCAAGACCTGGCCCTCGGAGCGCGGCGTGGAGTGCACGTCGCTTGCGATCCAAGTGCTGGGCGGGTACGGCTACTCGCCGGAGTATCCGGTCGAGCGACACCTGCGCGATCAGCGCCTCAACCCGATCCACGAAGGCACGACCGGGATTCAAGGGCTCGACCTGCTGGGCCGCAAGCTGCGCCTGCACGACGGCGCGGGCCTGCGGCTGTTCCTGGCCGCGCTGGCCGGCGAAGTCGATGCGGCGGCCGGCGTCGAGCTGTTGCGCGAGGAGCGCGCCGCGCTGAGCGCGGCGAGCGCGACGCTCGAACGGGTGACGCGCGCGCTGCTCGCCGCGCAGCTGACGCTCGGCCCGGAGCGCGCGCTGGCCGAGTCGACCGACTACCTCGACGCGTTCGGCACGCTGGCCGTCGCCGGCCGCTGGCTGGCGATGGCGCGCGCGGCCGCCGCGTCGCCGCCCGGCGACTTCACCGCCGGCAAGCTCGCCACGTGCCGGTATTTCTTTCGCCACTTCGTCGCCGATGCGGTCGCGACGCTCGAACGAATCGAGCAGCTCGACGACGTGATCGTCGGCGTCGCACCGGAGATGCTGTAAGCACATGGACTTGGGGATCGCCGGCAAGCTCGCGTTGATCACCGGCGGCAGCTCGGGGATCGGACGGGCCGTCGCGCTCGGCTTGGCGGCCGAGGGCGCGCGCATCGCGGTCGCCGCGCGCCGCGGCGAGGAGCTCGACGAGGTCGTCGCCGCCGCCCGTGCGGCGGGCAGCCCGCAAGCGCACGGCTACGCGGTCGATCTCACCGACCCGGCCTCGATCGCCAAGCTGCTCGACCAGATGCGTGCCGCGCAGGGCGATCCGCAGATCGCCGTGCTCAACGGCGGCGGCCCGAAGCCGGGCGCCTTCACCGACATGCAACTGGCCGACTGGGACGCGGCCTACCAGCTGCTGCTGCGTTCGATGCTGCAGCTGGTCGAAGCGGTGCTGCCGCCGATGCGCGCGGGTAAGTGGGGCCGCATCGTCAACCTCGCCTCGACCTCGATCAAGGCGCCCATCCCCAACCTCGCGCTCTCGAACACCTTCCGCGCCGGCCTGTTGGGCGCGCTCAAGACGCTCTCGCGGGAGGTCGCGGCCGACAACGTGACCGTCAACGTCATCGCCACCGGCCGCATCCTGACCGATCGCGCGCGCAGCATGTACAACGATCCCGCCGCGATGCAGAAAGCCGCCGCGGAGATCCCCGCCAAGCACTTCGCCTCGCCCGAGGAGTACGCGCCGCTGGTGGTGTTCTTGTGCTCGCAGGCCGCCGGCTACGTCACCGGCACGACGATTCCGATCGACGGCGGTTTGTTGATGGGCCTGAGCTGACGCTCAGCGCCAGACCGGGTTGACCGCGTAGCGGCTGGGAGCCAGCTGCAGGTACTGCACGACGCGCGGACGCGTCGCGCGGTTGGGACTGCTGCCGTGCGGCAGCGCGTGGTGCCAGATCACCAGACTGCGCGCGGGCGCCGCGATCGGCACCGCGCCTAGCGCGTCGACGCGGTCTTGCCGGCGCGGATCGGCGTCCGGCGGGAGCGACGCCAGCCACGCCTCGACGCGGCGGTGAAAGCCGGGCACGCAGGTGAACGCGCCTTGGTCCGGCGCGACGTCCTCGAGATAGAGAATCCCCTGCAGTCCGAACGGAATCGGCGGCGTGAGGCTGGTGTCCCAGTGCAGGTGCGGGCCGGGAAACGTCCAGCCTTCGCGCTCGGGTGGGTTGAAGCCGACCTGGTCGACGTTGGGCCACAGGTCCTCACGGCCCCACAATTGCGCGAAGGCGCGAAAGACGCGCGGCGCGCGGCGGTTCGCTTCGATCGCCGCGTGCTGCAACAGCGGGACCCAGATGCTGTGGCCTTGCGGTCCGTCGTACCAGCTGTCCGGCCGTGAACGCTCGGCGCCGACGAACGACCAGATCGCGGCGGCGGCGTCGGCGCACTGCGCCGCCGGGACCGCATCGGGGACGACGACGTAGCCGTGCTCGGCGAAGAACGCCAGCGCCGCGTCGTCGAGCACCGGCGCCTCGTCGACGCCGGGCGGGGCCCCGACGTCTTCGCCGCGCAGCGCGGCGTTCAAGCGCGCGACGTTGTCGGGCGCCAGCCGGGACCCGACGCGTTCCGCGACGGCCGTCTCGAACGCCGCGAAGCTCGGCCACGTATCGTGGGCCAGCGAGAACGCCTCGCGCAGGTTGAGCCCGAGCCCACGAATGACCAGGTCGTCGCGATCCCACTCGTGCCGATCCTCGTCCGTCTTCGGGAGGCAGGCGCGCGCGCGCATCGTCCGCGACCACAGGCGTTTGAGGTGCACGACCCCGAGCGCGCCGAGGTCTTCCGCGTCGGCCAGGTCGGGCGGTCGAGGAGGGTTCGTCTCGGGGCGAGTAGCCGCCGTCATGGACGTCCGCTTCGCCGCGACCGCGCTCGCCACCGCGTTCACGATCATCGACCCGATCGGGATGATCCCGCTGACGCTCTCGGCGACCGCGCGCGCCACGCCGGTGCAGCGTTCGGCGATCGTCGACCGGGCCGTGCTGGTGGCCGCCGGCGTGATGCTGTTCATGGCCGTCCTGGGCCGCGCGCTGCTCAGCTACCTGGGGATCACCCTGCCGGCGTTCACGATCGCCGGTGGCATCCTGCTGCTGCTGATCGCGATCGACATGCTGTTCGCGCGTCCGGTCGGCGCGAAGGGGACGCAAGCCGAGGAGCGCGAGGCGGCCGAGACGCTCAACCCCGCCGTCTTCCCGCTGGCGGTGCCGATGATCGCCGGACCCGGCACGATCGCGACGATCTTGCTCCTGGTGAGCCTCGCGCACGGCGATCGCGAACGGCTGCTGGTGGTGTTCGGCGCGTTCGTGGCGGCGCTGATCGTCACGTGGGCGTGCATGCGCGGCGCGACGCTGGTGCTGCGCGCGATCGGCAAGACCGGCATCCACGTCGTCACCCGGCTGCTCGGGATCATCCTCGCGGCGCTGGCGGTGCAGTTCATGCTCAACGGCATCCTCGAGTCGCCGCTCTTCCCGCACGGCGGATGAGGCTGAGCGCTACGCGTCGGACGCCACGTCGGCCAGGTGGTCCAAGATGATGCCCCAGCCTCGCGTATGGCCCTCGTGCATCGCGAGCGTGGGCAGACGCTCGTGCGTCAGCACGAGATCGGTCTCGTCGCCGCGCGAGGTGAGCTCGAGGGTGACCAGCGTGTCCACGCCGTCGGTCAGCGGACCGGTCCAGGTGAACACGAGCTTGCGCGGCCGGTCGATCTGCACGTAGGTGCCGGACACCTCGCGCCGGGAGTCCTGCGATGACATGACCAGGCTGAAGGCTCCGCCGGGGCGCAGGTCGCAGGTCGCTTTGCAATCGACCGGGCCCGGATAGGGGCTCATCCAGCGGACCATCAGCTCGGGTTTGGTCCACAGGTCGAAGATCTGCTCGGCGCCGGCGCGCACGCGGCGGCGTATCCGCACGGTCGGTCCCGTCGCGTCATCGCGAACCATGCTTGCGATCCTTCCGGCGTGACGTGCCTTCGCTCTCGAGCTCGCGCAGCACGGACTCCATGGCGTCGAGCCGGTGTTCCCAATACGAGCGCGTCCGCTCGATCCAGCCGTCGACCTCGTCCAGCGAACGAACGTTGATGGAGAGAATGTGGTCGCGGCCCCGCTTGTGCCGCTCGATCACGCCGCTCGCTTCCAGCACGCGGATGTGCTTCGACACCGCGTTCAACGACATGTGGAAGGGCTGGGCGACCTCGGTCACCCGCGCCTCGCCGCGCGAGAGCCGCTCGATGATCGCCCGTCGCGTCGGATCGGCCAGCGCGGCAAACACCGCGTCCAGGCGCGCGGTGCGCGACGCGGGCGTCCTCCCGGCTTCGATCTTGGTCATGTGTCCGCCCACGTGATGCTCGCTGCTGCTGATATTCTACCCGAAGGTTGACAATCCGTCGAGCTCGGGCTTATATTCAACCTATAGGTTGAATTATTTCGATCATGAAGGAGAGCTCGATGGGAATCAAACCCGTTGCCGCCGCGACGGCAGCGGCCGCACTGCTGAGCGGCGCCGTCGCGCCGGCGCAGGCCGCGCCGACCACCAACATCGTCATCGTTCACGGAGCATTCGCCGACGGCTCCGGGTGGCGCGGCGTGGCCGACATCCTCGAGAAGGACGGCTACACGGTCAGCGTCGTGCAGATACCGTTGACGTCACTCGCCGACGACGTCGCGGCGACGAAACGCGTGCTGGCGATGCAACACGGCCCGACGCTTCTCGTCGGTCACAGTTACGGCGGCGTCGTCGTCACGGAAGCGGGCGAAGCGCCGAACGTCGTCGGCCTCGTCTACGTCGCCGCGTTCATCCCCGACACGGGCGAAAGCGCGGTCAGCCTGCTGTCGTCGGCTCCCGCCGCGAACGACGACATGCGTGCCACCGAGGACGGCTTCCTGTACATCGACCCGGCAGCCTTTCCGGCCGATTTCGCCGCCGACGTCCCGCCGGCCGAAGCGAGCTTCATGGCGCGTTCGCAGCCGATGCTTTCGGCGAAGGACGCCGGGAGCGCGCCGGTGACCACCGCCGCTTGGCACCGGAAGAAGAGCTGGGCGCTGGTCGCGACCGACGACCACAACATCAATCCCGATCTCGAGCGCACCATGGCCAAGCGCGCCGGCAGCGAAACGATTGAAGTCGCCGGCAGCCACGCGGTCTACCGATCCCGCCCCGACGAGGTGGCACGGTTCATCGAACGTGCCGCGAAGGCGTCCGGCCAATGAGCCGTTCATGACGAACGGATCGCCGGCCGGCCCTGCGAGGTCACCGGCGATCCGCCCGCGCGCCCACACCCGAGCAGGTCAGGGCTAGGGCACGATTGCCATCGGTCCGGAGACGGCGTTGATGTACGCGTCGATCGTGACCGCGCTGGGGAGGCTCGACGCGGCCAGCTGTTCGATCTCCGGGATGCTGCTGAGCGACGCCCACAGGTTGCCGCCGCCGTCGACCACCAGCGGCATCGAACCGCCGCTGTTGTAGAACGAGCTGTCGAACAGCGTCGTCGTCAGCGCGGTCGAGCCGGCCGCGAAGTAGGCGATGTCCTGATTCGCCTCGTCGTTGACGTACAGACCGCCGGAGGCGTCGAGCGCGATCGGACCCGGCTGCGCGAGCGAGGGATCCGAGAGCTGCGTCCCGGGCGTCTTCGTTCCGGCCGGGTAGACGTTGACGTAGCCGGCGCTGTCGCTCTCGTAGACGTCGCCGCTCGCGTCGACTGCGATGCCCGCGGGTTCCGAGAGCTGCGCGCTCCCGCCGCTGATCGTGAACGACGCGGTGCTCGCGTTCGGCGCGAACTCGGCGATGCTCGGGGGCGGTTGGCGAAAGCCGCCGCCGGTCAACACCCAGAGGTCGTCGTTCTTGTCGACCGCCAGCGCCAGCGCGCCGCCGACGCCGGTCGTGATCGACCGCCCGGCGCTCTCCGCGCCCGGCGAGAAGACCGAGACGGCGAACGATTCGCCCAGGCCCAGGAACGAGGCGTGCACGGCGTAGATCGTACCGTCGGACGCCGCCGCGATGCTGTTGGCGATCGTCAGCCCCTCGCAGGCGCAGACCGGAAACTGCGCGACGGTCTTGAGCGATTCCAGGCTGACGGCGGTGATGAGGGTGCCGGCGGCGATGACCATCGCGGGCGTGAACGTGTACGCGGTCGTGCCGCTGACCGGCGCCGGCGTCGTGCCGTCGCCGAGGGTCGCATCCTGCACGGTCGCGCTGATCGCGACCGTCTGGCCGCCGGCGCTCCCGCCGCTCGCGCGCAGCACGTACGCGAACGGATCGCTGTTCTGCGCCGAGGCGACGCCGGCGTAACTGCCACCGGTGCTCATGCTCACGGTGGTGACGCTCGGCGCGCCGGGGCCGATGATGACGTTGCCGTCCACGTCGAGCGCTTCGACCTCGACCGGCTGCGCGAACAAGCCGGGGACGTGATACGGCGGCTTGGTTCCGTCGACCGTCGCGGCCGCGCCGGGCACGATCACGACCGACGCGGTCGCGGCCGCCAGCGTCAGACCGATCGGCGTCGCGACGCCGGAGGCGATCGTCGCGCGCACGACGTTGCGCGAGAGGACGTTGCCGGCGCCGTCGGTGAGCTGCAGCGAGAACGTGTCGCTGCCGGCCGGCGCGACGACTTGGAACGTGCATTGCAGTTGCGCCGCCTGCGTCACGCAGCCCGGCGACTGGGGCGTGAGACCGTAGGTCGACGCCGTCCCGCCGTTGACGGCGACGACCAAGTTCGCGCTCGAGGGCGAGACGTAGCGCGGCGCGCGCCGGTTGGCGGCGCTCGACGCGCCGGCGCGCGGGACGGCGATGGTGAGCGTCGCGCGCGTCGCGCCGCTCGGCGCCGACGGCGCGCCGGGCGTCGTGGCCGGCGTGGCGGGGACCGTCGAGCCGCCGCGGCCCGAACAAGCGGCCAGCGCGAACAGCGTGCCGGCAGCGAGCAATCGTTTCACCTGCATCTCCTAGTTCACCGTGATCGCGGCGGCCGAGACCGAGACCGCGACCGACACACTGTGGCCGTTGGCGTCGCTGACGGTGACGGCGCACGTGCCGGGACCGACCGGCGTCACCGCGTAGCTCGCGGTGCCGCCCGACGAGCCGCCGCTGACCGTCGCGATCGCGCCGGTGAGCGGGTTACAGGTGTTGGTCTGCGTGTACGCTCCGCTGTAGCCGCTCTCGCTGACCGTGAACGTGGCCGGCGCGTTCGAGCTGAACGCGATCGACGTCGTCGACGCTTGCAGCTGCGTCGCCGCCGGCGTCGGGCTGGCCGTCGCGCCGCTTGCGGGTGTCGGGGTGGGCGTCGGGGCGGACGTGGTGCCGAGCGCGGCCGGCGTCGCGCCGCCGCCGCCGCCGCAGGCGGCCAGCGCGAGCGCGGCGAGCGCGCCGAGCACGACGAGGCGAGAAGACGTGCGTCGCATCATTTGAACGGCACCGCTCCGATCTGACCGTAGGCGTTGTCGAGCATCCACAGGGTGCGATCGCCGCGGTCGACCAGACCGGCGATGACCGAAGACTGCGGAATCAGGTTGGCATAGGTGTACACCGCGCGCGTCGTCGGGTTGACGACGGTGACGTCGGCGTAGCTGGAGAAGAAGCCGCTGCCGGGTAGCTCCGCGAACCACAGGTTGTGGTCGGAGCCCAGCGCCGCGGCGCCGTACGCGCCGGCCGGTACGCCGCCGGTGATGAGCTGCACGGTTTTGGTGGCCGGTGCGATCGAGCCGATCGTCGAGGTCCCCGCGTTGCTGTAGCTGTCGAACCACACGTTGCCGTCGGGCCCGTTCACCAGCTGCAACGGACTCTGATCGGGGAACGCGGGCGTGCTGACCGGCGTCACGACGTAGCTGCCGGCGGCGACGTCGAGGCGACCGACGGCGTCGTTGCCGCCGTCGGCGAACCAGATCCCGTTGTCGGGACCGAGCACCATCGACATCATCGGCTGACCGAACGGGTTCGCCGGCGTGGCGGCGTCGGGTGTCTGATATTCGACGATCGCGCCGCTGCCGGTGTTGATGCTGCCCAACCAGCTGGGCTGGCCGACGTTCAGCGGCGGCTGGTTCAGCCCCTGATCGTAGAACCACATCGTCCCGGTCGGGCCGGCGACGATCCCGGTGACGTTCGCGTTCGCTTCCAGGCCGGTGGTGTAGGTCGCGACGTTGCTCGTGCTCGGCGTCAGCTCGCCGACGCTCGAGCCGGCGGCGAACCATGCATTGCCTTGCGCGTCGAACGCGACCGCGTACGGTCCGGCGAACGGCGCGGCGACCGTGTACGAGGTGTACGTCTTCGCGACCGGGTCGAACGAGGTGAGCTGACCCTGACCGTCGTCGGCGGTCCACAGCTTGCCGTCGGGCGATTCGACGAGACCGTAGGGCTGCAAGAGCCGGTGGTCGCTCCCGTAACCGGCGTAGCTGCCCGGGTGCGGCGCGACCGTCAGCGTCACCGGTGCGGTGAAGGCGCCGTTGCCGATCTGCAGCTGCGTGACGTCGAAGGTCGTGTGCGGCACGATCGTCGCCACCGCGCTGCCGCTCTGGAGCGGTCCGCCGGCGATGCTGACGCTGGCGTCGGCCGCGTTCGCGACCGTGGCGGTGAAGCTGCCGGTGAAGCCGGCCTGCGTCAGCGTCGCCGCGACGCCGGAGCTCGCGTCGTCGTACACCAGCAGCGGCTGCGGCGCGACCGAGAGCGGCGCCGCCGTCAGCGTCGCGCTCACGCCGGTTCCGGTGGCCTGGATCGCTCCGTTCACCAGCTGTTTGCTCGCATCGAAGGTGACGGTCACGACCGTGCCGGGTTGGGTGACGCTGGCGGTCGAGAGCGAGAGCGCGTGGGTCGGGTCGCTGAAGATCTGCAGCCCGATCGACGAGGCGTAGGGGCCGGCGCCCACGATCGTCGCGCCCGACGCGTCGAGCGCGTCGAGCGTGACCGCGTAGCGATGGATCGCGCCGTCGTCGACCAGCGGCAAGACGCTCGGCGAGAAGGCGATGCTGGCCGGCACGCCGCCGAGCGAGAGCGCGACCGGCGCCGCGCTCGTCGCGGTCACCGTCTCGGCAACGGTCGTCGTCGCCAGCGCGGTGCCGCTGCCGTTGCTCGACTGAAAGGTCGAGATCGCGAACACGTCCTGGCCGATCGCCGCTGCGGCGCTGATCGTGCACACCAGCGCGCCGCCGCTGCCGGTGGCGCAGCCGGGCGCGTTCGCCGCCAGCGCGGCGATCGTCGGCGTCAGCGTCACGGTCGCACCGTTGACGCTCTGCACGGCGATGCGGACCGAGCCGGTGTTCGGCGAGACGTAGCGCGGCAAGCGCAGGTGTGCGCTGGTGCCGCTCGCGGTCGGTACCGTGATCGTGAACTGCTCCGCGAGCTGCGCCGTCCCCGACGGGACCGGCGTGGGCGTCGGCGTGCTCCCGCTCGTGCGCGGCAGCGAGCTGGTGCCGCCGCCGCCGCCGCACGCCTGGAGCGCGCAGACGGCCAGCACCGCGACGCCGGCGGTCAGGTGTCGGATGGTCATTGGTTGGTCACCGCCTTGATGAGCGCGCGCGCGAACGGAACGCCGAGCCCGGTCACCTGGTCGTAACCGGTGCCGGCTTGATAGCCGGGATCGAGCGGCGGCGAGGTCGGACCGGGCTGCGCGACGACTTGCGCGTTGTCGCCGTAGACGACGTCGTAGAACGTCTGCGCGTAGGCCGGCAGCACCGTGCCGTTCTTGGAATAGAAGCCGTACAGCAGCGGTGCCGCGTTGCCCAGCCGGTAGCTCTTGGCGCCTTGCGCGGTCGCGCAGGTTGGCGCCGACGCGCAGGCTTGCAGCACCAGCGCCCACATCGCCGCCATCTCGGGCGCCGCGACGCTGGTGCCGCCGATCGACTCGACGACGGGGCTGAAGGCGGCGTTGATCAGCGTCGACATCCCGGTCTCGGGATCGCCGAGCAGCGAGTCGTCGGGGACGTTGCGCGTGCTGCCGATCAGGCCGGGAATCCCTTGCTGCCATGGCGTGAGGCTGGTCGAGAAGTACGCCGAGACGCCGCCGCCGCTGCCGCCCGAACCGTCGCTGGTTTCCAAGCCCCAGGCGGTGATCTGATTGGTGAGGTTGCCGAAACGGTCGAGTGGAACGGTGACCCCGCCGACCGCGGCGACGTTCGGATCGGTCGACGGATAGCTCACGCACGGCTGATCGATCGCGGCCTGATAGACCGGACGCTGGCAGCCTTCCGCGCCGGCGTCGCCCGAGGAGACGAAGACCGCGATCCCCTCGGCTGCGAGCGCGGCGAACTCTTCGGGTCCCAGGCCCGCGGTGGGATCGTTGGCGGGACCGAACTCCAGGCCGACCTGCGCTTGTTCGGGGCCGCCGTAGCTCAAGCTGAGCACGTCGGCCTTGTCGTCGGCGATCGCTTGTTGGATCTCGTCGTCGGCGACGTCGAGGCCGATCAAGTCGATCGGCGTCGTGCCGCTGCCGCACGGCGGCGGCGTGACGTTGCCGCTGTTGTCCTCGCAGTATCCCGGCAAGTAGCCGAGATAGAAGAGCACCTGCGCGCCCGGCGCGAGCGAGGCGGCCGCCTCGGTGTCGATCTGCGCCTCGCCGTCCTCGGGGTTGCAGCCGGGCAGCGTTCCGCCGCACAGCGCCGTCACCGGCGGCGGCGTCTGGAAGCCGGTGTCGGGCGGGTTCTCGATGCCGTTCTGCGCGATGGCCGCGTCGGTGACGTCGACCTGGCTGACGGGCGCGACGCTGGTGGAGAACATCGTGCCGTAGGCGGGAACGTCGGCGGCGCTGATCGGACCGGTGCCGATGATGCCGACCGAGATGCCGGTGCCGGTGTAGCCGGCGTCGTAGGCGCCGGTGTAGTCGAACGCGTTGCGGATCTGCAGCGGACCGTAGCCGCTGGTCGTGATCGCGCCGCCGCTGATCGGCACGTAGTTGCGGAACTGCCGCTTGGCGGTGACCAGCCGGGTGATCGCGCTGACCGGCAGCGCGCGGGTGAAGTGCGGCGTCGTGTGCGGCGCCAGGAACGTCGTCGTTCCGGCGCGGTAGACGCCGAAGGTGGTCTGGAAGGCCTGTTCGAGCGCGTGCTGCGGGCCGCTGACGAACAGCGAGAGGTGCTGCGGCCAGGTCGCGACGCGCAGACCGTAGCCGGCGAAGTACGCGGCGACGGCGTTGAGCGACGCGCTCGACGCGCCGTACTGCGCGCCGATCTGCTGCGGGGTCAGAAAGTGCCGATAGCTGGCCGAGCCCGGCGTGCTGGCGGCGGCGGCGTAGCGCGCCAGACCGTCGGCGTTCTGCAGCTGCAGCGCGACGTCGACGCCCATCGTGCCGACGTTGGCCGGCCCGACGTACTGCGCGCCGGCCGGCGCGTCGGCGCCGTAGGCGAAGGTGGCGGCGCCGGCGGTGGCGGCGTTGCTGCCGCCGGACGACGTCGGCGTCGCCGGCAGCGCGCCGGCGTGGCCGCCGCCGCCGCTGCAAGCGGAGAGCGCGACGGCGGCGATCAGCGTCGCGGCCAGCGTGGAAGCGGTGCGATTCACAGGGCTCCTCCCGAACGGTGCAGGCGCGCGGCCGCCGCGCGCGCCAGCTGGGCGGCGCGCTGGACACGGGCGGCCAAGACGGCGCGCTCGAAGCGCGCGTGCAGCACGGCGCCGACGTCGAGCCGGGCGCCCGGCACGCTCGCCGCGCTCGCGGTGCCGCGAGCGCGGCGCGCGCCGCTCAGCGTGAGGCCGGGGATCGTCGAGCTCGGCTGCATCCCGAGCGTCTCGGTGACGGTCGCGATCTCGAGCGGCGGGGTCATGGTGAACGCGAACGCCTGATCGCCGCTGAAGTCGTAGTCGAACGTCTGCTGGTCGGTCGAGACCGTGCACAGCACCCCGTAGCCCGGCGCGACGTAGCGCGTCGTCGTTTCCTGCTCGGTGTAGCCCAGGATGGTGTCGGTGCGTGCGATCGTCTGCGCCAGCGCCGTCGCTTGCGCCGGGAACGCCGCGGTCAGCCCGCAGCCGGACGGAATCGTCTGCGTCCCCTGGTCCAGATCGTTCTCGTCGTAGAGCGCCGGCGCGTTGCCGTACCACGTGGGCACTTGGAAGGTCTGGTACGGGGCGACGGTCGTGTCGAGTCCGAGATACTCGTTGATCGTGATCAGCGCGGGACCCGAGGCTTGCGGTTCCGGCGGGCTGTAGGTGATCGTCAGCGTCTCGCCGTTGGCCTCGAACGCGAACGTTCCGCTGCCGTCGGCGTTCTCTTGGATGTCGCCGACGCCGTCGGCGCCGGCGACCGCGTAGTTGGGCGGGTAGGTGGTCTTCTCGTTGTAGGTGCCGTCGTCGTTGACGGTGCGCACGACGGTGATCGGCGAACCGCTCGCGTCGCCCGCGACGGCCTCGTCGATCGTCGCGCCCGGACCGTTCGACCAGCGCGCGCCGGCGGTCTCCGGTAGCTGGTCGAGCACGTCGGCCGGCGTCGCCAACGTCGTCTGCGTGTCGCCCGCCTCGTCGGCGAACTGCGAGCCGTACGCGAGCAGCTGCGTGTTGGTCAGCGCTTCGTAGGCGTCGGTGGTCGACGTCGTCGTCTTGAGCCCGCTGCTGAGCGCGTCGGTCTCGGCATCGTGCAGATCGACCAGACCCGCGGTGCCGTTGAAGTTCTGCCCGGCGGCGACGGTGACGGTTTGCGTCACGTTCGTCGTCGTCGTGGCGATCGGTTCCGGCGAAGCGCCGGGAGGGGTGATCTCGGTGAAGGTCTGGAAGCTTTGCACCAGTTGCCCCGCGTAGACGAACGTGTCTCCAGCGGCGAGCGCGTTCGGTGACGGCGCCGGCGTGGGCGTCGCCGTCGCCACGGGCGTCGGACTGACCGACTGCGTGCCGGCGGCCGGAGTGACGGTCCCGGACCCGCCGCCGCTACATGCGGCCAGGCCCGTACATAGGAGGGCAATAGCAATTAACCCGGAGCGCATACGACGTGACTCCCCCGTGAACGACCCGTCCGGGTTTCCGACCCGGAACGTTCCGCATGTCGTAGCACCGCGCCGTAAATCGATCGTAAACGGGGTCGCGCGACGTTCCGCGCACGCGCCCGACGTCGCGTTACGCTTGCTCGGCCACTTCGAGTTACGTGTCGCCGGCGTCGCGTCGCCGCCGCCGGCGACGGTCAAAGCCCGCTCGCTGCTCGCCTATCTTGCCGGACGAGCCGGAGAACGCATCCGTCGCGAGACGGTGATGAGCGAGTTCTGGCCCGACGCCGACCCGACCAGCGCGCGCAACAACTTCAAGACCGCGCTCTCCTCGATTCGCAAAGCGTTTCGCGACGCCGGCGTCGATCCGTCGGGCGTGCTCGAAGCGGGTCGCGAGGTCGTGCGCTGGATCGCCGGCGTCGCCATCGACGCCGTCGAGTTCGAGCGCAGCTCGGTCGACGTCCCGGCCGAGCGCGCACGCGCGCTCGCGCTCTACCAAGGCGAGCTGCTTCCGGGCGACTACGCGCCCTGGGCGAGCGAGCTGCGCGACCGGTTGGCGGCGCGCTACGAGGACATGCTGCGCGCCGAGCTGGCCGAGCGGCCCTCGCCGGCGCTGGCCAACCGCATCTTACTGCTCGATCCGTACTGCGGCGACGCCTACCTGCTGCTGATCGAAGACGCGCTGCGGGCGGGCAATCGCCGCGAAGCGCAGTTCGTCTATCACCGCTACGCGGCGGCGCTGGCCGACCTCGGGGCGGCGCCCAGCTCGGAGCTGGCGGTGCGCGTGGGCGCCCGCGAGCAGACGCCGCCGGTCGCCGCGCTCGGCTTCGTCGGCCGCGCCAGCGAGCTGGCCGAGATCGCGGCGTGGTTGGCCGACGAGGCCGCCGCGCCGGCGCTGATCGTCAGCGGCTTGGCCGGGATCGGCAAGTCGGCCCTGCTCGCGCACGCGCGCGGCGCGCTGCACGGCTTCGCGGCGGCGCTCGCGAGCGGACGGCGCGGCGTGCACGAGGCGCGCCCCGAAACGCTCGCCGCCGTGCGCGCGGCGCACCCCGACGCGCGCGAGCTCGTGCTGGGTCCGCTGCGTCCCGACGAGGTCGCGCTGGCGCTCGCGCGCTGCTTCCCGGCCGACGACGCGCGCCGGCTGGGTGAGTCGGTCTGGCCGCGCGCGCAAGGTCACCCGCTGCTGGTGCAGGCCGAGATCCAGCGTCTCGCCGACGCGCGCGGCGGACACTCGCCGCTGGCACCGCACTTTCCGCGCGCGGTCGAGCGCCGCTTCGAGGAGCAGCTGCAGGCCGCCGGCGACGACGCCGAGCGCGTCGCCGAGCTGCTCGCGCTCGAGCCGCAGCTCGACGGCGACGATCTGGTCGCGCTGCTCGATTGGAGCAGCGAACGCGTCGGCGACGCGCGCGAACGGCTGATCGCGTTCGGCATCCTGGCCGACGCGCCGCCGATCCGGCTGAGCTTCGGGCTGTTCGGCGAGGTCGCGCTGCGGCGGCTGACGCCGGCCCGGCGGCACCAGACGATCGCGCGCATCGCCGAGCGGCTCGCGCTGCACGAGCATCCCAGCGCGAAGGTGCGCGTCGCCGAGCATCTGGTCACGCTTGGACGGCCGCGTGAGGCGGCGCAATCGTACGCCGACGCCGGCCGCGCGTACGTCGCGTTCGCCGGCTGGAGCAGCGCGCTCGACGCCTTCGACGCCGGCATCGCGGTACTCGAACCGCTGGCGACGTCGGCGGCCGCGACGGCGTTGCTGCGCGAGCTGTACCTCGCGCGCGGCACCGCGCAATATCACGCCGGCCAATTCCAGGCCGCGGTGCACTCGCTCGACGGTGCGCTCGAGCTGAGCGAGCCGGAGACGGACGCCGCCGCGCGCGCCGGCGCGCTGGTGACGATGGGCAACGCGCTCATCTCGCTCAATCATCTCGACGCGGCGCACGCGGTCGCACGCCAAGCCGCCGCGGAAGCGCAGCGCGGGGGCGCGTTGGCGAGCGAGCTGGAGGCGCACAGTCTCACCGCGCGGCTGCGTTTCATCGAAGGCGCGAGCGAGGACGCGTTCGCGTGTGCGACGCCGGCCTATGCGCGAGCGCGCGACGCCGGCGAGTGGACCGTCGCCTCGGCGCTGGCGCAGTCGGCGGCCGACGCCGCGCGGCGCGGGCTGCGCTTCGCGGATTGTTACGTGTGGGTTGGCTTGCAGCTCGAAGCCGCCGTCTTGGCCGGCCCCGTCCTCGAAGCGCAGGCGCACTATGCGATCGGCTCGGTCGACTACGCGGTGAACCGGCTCGACGCGGCCGTCGAACGGGTGCGGGAGGCGCTGCGCATCATCGCCGGCGTGCGGCGCCGGCGCGCGCTCGGATCGGTCCCGCTCGGACACTTCGAGTGGCATGCGCGCCTGGCGCTGGCGCACACGCTCTCGGCGTCGGGCAAGCTGGAGGCCGCGCTGGTCGAGTCCGAGCGGGTCGTCCATTCGCCGTGGGCGCGCAACACGCCGATCAACGCCATCATGACCTTCTCGACGCTGGTCGACATCCGGCTCGCCAGCGGGCGGTCCGAAGACGTCGCCGTCGCGCTGGCGATGGAGTCGCGCTTTCCGATGCTCCCCGAAGATCACCGCGGCGCCTTCCTCGACCGCTTGGCGCGTGCGCGCTTGGCGGCCCTGGTCCAGCCGGCCGGCGTGGCGGCGATGGCGCTACGGCGCACCTTCGCCCTGATCGAACGGGCCGAGCCGCGCTTCCCCGATCAGATCCACATCGCGTACGAGAAGCTGGCGCCGGCGGCGCGCGGGATCGACGAGGGGCTGGCCGAGCGTGCCGCCGAGGCGGGGCGCCGGCACCGGCGCCGGGTCGTCGAGGCGGCCGGCGCGCTGTGGTGCGAAACGCCGGCGCAGAAAATTTTTGGATTGACAGCAATTAACTAGCCCCTGCGTACTTGTCTCGTCGCGGGGACTAGCGATATCGCTAGCGCTTCGTTGCCGTTCGGGATCGCGGCGTTCGGCTCACTCGGTCAGCTAGCCGAGTTCCACTAGCGCCGGCATGCCGCCGAGTGTTCGCTTGGGTCCCTTGGCTGCGGGCGGCGTCCCGCCGGTGGCAGGAAGCGGTGACGATTATGCCGCTCCTCCGCATAATGCCAAAGCCGACCCGGACGCGTTCCGACCTGGCCGACGCTGCGCGTGTCTTCTCGACCGGCGAGTATCAGGCCGCGCTGACCCGCTTTCGAGACGGTGCGCGCCCGCGCGGTCTGGAGGGCCTGGAGCAGAGCTACCGCGAGGCGCCCCCCGGCGACGAGCGAGCGCAGGCGGCGTACTGGTCGGCCTGGGCCGCCTACGCGGAGCGGCGCTTCGACGTCGCGGAGCGGTGGTTGGCGCGCGCGCTCGACGAGGCGCGCGGGAGCTTGTACGCGCGCGGGCTGGCCCTGAGCGGCTGGGTGGCCGAGGCGCGCGGCGACTTCGGCGCCGCGACGCGCGCCTACCGGCTCGCGCTCGGCGCGCTCCGCGAGCGCACCGAACGCGACGACGAGTTGGCGGTCGCGATCCTGCGAACGCTGGGCAGCCTGGCCGTGGAGCTGGGCGACACGGAACTAGCCGACTACGTCGCGGCCCAGGCGCGCGGCGTGACGGGTGCCGACGCGGTGCTGCGGTTCCAGCTCGACGTGCAATTGGGTCTGGCCGCGCTCAACCGCGGTGACGTCGACGGCGCGCTCGACCGCCTCGACGCCGCGGAGCACGCGGCGAGCCGGTCCGCGCTGCGCGCGCACGCGATGCTCGAGCGCGCGGAGATCTACCGTTTGCTCGACGAGCCGACCGCGGCGCGCCGGCTGGTGGCGCGCGCGGTGCGCGAGCTCGGCACGGTCGACTGGGCCACGGCGGAAGTCGAAGATCTCAGCGCGCTGCTCGAGTCGGTCGTGCTCGCGGCGCGCTTCGGCGAACCGGCCGCGACGGAATGGCTCGCGCGCTACTTCGAGCTGGCCGGCGCGGGCGACGCGGCGTTCGTGCAGGACCCGCGCGTGCACGCCCGCGAGGTGCACGCGCGCGCGGCGACCGCGAGCGAGGACGCCGAGCGCGCGCGTTTGCTGCGCGACGCGCTCGATCGCTGGGAGTCGCTGCGCTACGTACGCCGTGCGCTGACGGCGGCGGCCGAGCTGGCCGCGCGCGGCGAACGCATCGAGTCGGCACGCCTGCGCGCGCTGGTCGACGCGCTGCCCACGCATCCGCTCGCGCAACAGCTGCAGCGCCGGCTCGGTTCGGCCGAGCTCGGCGCCGGCGGGGCCGTCGTGCTCTCGCCCGAGCAGCGGCGCGTCCTCGAGGCGCTCTGCGCCGGCGTCTCGGTACGCACGATGGCGCAAGAGTGGGGCCGCAGCGAGTTCACCATTCGCAACCACCTCAAGAAGCTGTTCGCGAAGCTGCAGGTCGTCAGCTCGGCGGCGCTGGTCGCGAAGGCGATGAGCTCCGGCATCGTCGGCGCCGCGCCGAAGGTGCCCCCGGCTCGACCGCCGCGCGGCAAGGGCGGCGCCCAGGAAGGCTGACCCGCGGCGTCGTCTCTTCCCGCATGACGACGCAGGCTGGTTCGATCGACGGCTTGACCCCGAGCACCGCGGAGACGGCGCCGATCCCCGCGCCGGGCGTGATGGCGGTCGATTTCGAGCAGCGGGTCGACTTCCCGCGGCTGCGCGAGTACCGGCTGCGCCGCGCGCGCGCCGCGCTCGAGGCCAGCGAGCTGGGCGCGCTGCTGCTGTTCGACGTCAACAACATCCGCTATGTCAGCTCGACGATGATCGGCGAGTGGTCGCGCGACAAGATGACGCGCTATTGTCTGCTGGCCCGCGGCCGCGCGCCGATCGTGTGGGACTTCGGCTCGGCGGCCAAGCATCACCGTCTGCACGCGCCCTGGCTCGATCCGCACGACTGCAAGGCCGGATTGCTCGGGCTGCGCGGCGCGATCGCGCCGGACGTCGGCCTGTTCGAGGGCGCGGCCGCCGAGCTGGCCTCGCTGTTGAAGGAAGCCGGCGTCGAGAAGCTGCCGGTCGGCATCGACATCCTCGAGCCGCCGCTCTTGTTCGCGCTGCAGCAGCACAACATCACCGTGCGCGACGGGCAGCAAGTCATGCACGACGCGCGCATGATCAAGTCGGAAGACGAGATCATGCTGCTGAGCACGTCGGCGGCGCTGGTCGACGGCGCTTATCAGGACATCGTCGAGGCCCTCAAACCCGGCGTCCGCGAGAACCAGATCGTGGCGCTGGCGACCAAGAAGCTCTACGACCTGGGTTCCGACGACGTCGAGTCGATCAACGCGGTCTCGGGCGAGCGCTGCAACCCGCACCCGCACAACTTCTCGGACCGGCTGATCCGGCCCGGCGATCAGGCGTTCTTCGACATCATGTCGGCCTTCAACGGTTACCGCACGTGCTACTACCGCACGTTCAGCGTCGGCTACGCGACGCCGGCGCAGCGGGACGCCTACAAGCAGTGCCGCGAGTGGATCGATCGCTCGATCGCGCTGATCCGCCCGGGGGTGGGAACCGACGAGGTCGCGCGCGCGTGGCCGAAGGCGCAAGAGTTCGGCTTCTCGAGCGAGATGGAAGCGTTCGGTCTGCAGTTCGGCCATGGGCTGGGGCTGGCGCTGCACGAACGCCCGGTCATCTCGCGGCTCAACTCGCTCGAGCACCCGATGGAGATCCAGGTCGGCATGGTGTTCGCGCTCGAGACGTACTGCCCGGCCGGCGACGGCTACTCGGCGGCGCGCATCGAGGAAGAGATCGTCGTGACCGAGCGCGGCCCGAGCATCATCACGCGCTTCCCGGCGCAGGAGCTGTTCATCACCAACCCCTACGATTACGGCAGCCGGCCGCGGTGATCGCGTAAGCCGATGAACGTGCTGCAGATCGCCGTCGACGGGATTCTCCTCGGCGGCGTGCTGGCGCTCTCGGCGCTCGGCTTCAACGTCATCTTCGGCGTGATGCGGGTGGTCAATCTCGCGCACGGCGACTTCGTCGTGCTGGCGGCGGTCTTCTCGGCCTGGGCGTTCGCGCAGCTGGGAATCAACCCGCTGCTGCTCTTGCCGCTGACGGTCGCGGTCGGCTTCGTCGCCGGCGCGCTGATCCACCGCTTCTTGCTGCGGCGGCTGCCGCCCGAGGTGTCCTCGGCCGAAGCGGCGTCGCTGACGCTGACCTTCGGACTCTCGTACTTCCTGATCGGCTTGGGGATGATCGTCTTCGGCGGCCGTTTCGTCTCGGTGCCGTATCTGACCGGCGCGTTCCACCTGGGCGGGATCGCGATCTCGCAGGCGCGCCTGCTGGCCTTCGTCGTGGCCGTCGTCCTCTCGCTGATCTTCGCCTACGTGCTGCGCACGACGCTGCTGGGCCGCGCGATCCGCGCGACCAGCCAGAATCTCGAAGGCGCGCTGGCCTGCGGGATCGACGTCGACCGCGTGCGCACGCTGGCGTTCGCGATCGGCACCGCGGTCGCGACCGCCGCGGGGACGCTGATGAGCTTCGTCGCCAGCCTGAACGCCGGGCAAGGCGTCGCGTTCACCGTCAACGCCTTCGCGGTCGTCGTCATCGGCGGCTTGGGCAACTACACCGGCGCGATCGTCGGCGCGCTGATCCTGGGGCTCACCGAGTCGTTCGCCAGTTACGTGCTCGGCGCGACGCTGGCCGAAGCCGCACCCTACGTCTTGTTCATCCTGGTCCTGCTGGTCGCGCCGGCCGGCATCTTGGGACGCCGCACCGCATGAGGCGTCCGCTGCCGATCGCGCTCGCGGTCGTCGCGATCGCGCTGCTGGTGCTCGCGCCGCTCGCGCTCAACGGCTACGTGATCAACCTGCTCTACACGACGCTGCTGTCGGTCGCGCTGGCCTACGGGTGGAACCTGATCTCCGGCTACGCCGGCTACTTCTCGTTCGGCCAGATCGCGTTCTTCGGCTTGGGCGCGTACGCGACCGGCCTGCTGGTGAAGGACCTGAACTGGGAGTGGGTGCTGGCGGCGCTGGCCGGCGGCGGCGTCGCCTGCGCGCTGGCCGTGCCGCTCGGTTACGTGATGCTGCGCCTGCGCGGGCCGTTCTTCGCGATGGGGATGTTCGGCATGGCGCAGCTGGTGCGCGTGCTGGTGACGGCGCTGCCGGCCAGCGGCGCCGGCGCGGGCTTGTATCTCTCGCCTGACTTCAACGTCGCCGACGCGTACTATTGGACGCTGGCGATCGCGGTCGGCGCGATCGCGCTGACTTTCTGGGTCGATCGCAGCGCGTTCGGCCTGCGCCTGCAGGCGCTGCGCGAGGACGAGCAGGTCGCCGGCACGCTCGGCGTCGACGTCACCCGCGCCAAGATGGCGGCGTTCACGCTCAGCGCGCTCATCCCGGGCCTGCTGGGCGGGGGGTACGCGTTGTTCCTCACCTACATCGAGCCCGACGCCGTCTTCTCGTCGCGCCTGGACCTGCAGTCGATCGTGATGGCGATCCTGGGCGGGGTCGGGACGGTGTGGGGGCCGCTGGTCGGCGGCGTCGTGATGACGCAGATCTCCGAAGCGCTGTGGGCGCGCTTCCCGGAGATCTACCTGATGATCTTCGGCGGGCTGCTGGTCGTGCTGCTGCTGCTCTTGCCGCGCGGGATCGTCCCCGCGCTCTCCAAGCTGCTGGCGGAGCGGCGGCGATGAGCGACTCGCTGCTGGTCGTCGACGACGTCTCGCTGTCCTTCGGCGGCGTGCGCGCGCTGGCCGGCGTCTCGCTCGAGGTGCGCGCCGGCGAGATCCTGGCCTTGATCGGTCCCAACGGCGCCGGCAAGACGACGCTGTTCAACGTCATCAGCGGCGTGTTCCGGCCCGCGCGCGGCGACGTGCGGTTCTTGGGCCGCTCGATCGTGCGAGCCGCGCCGCATCGCATCGCGCGCGCCGGGATCGCGCGCACCTATCAGGTCGTGCGCCCGTTCGGCCGGCTGACCGTGGTCGACAACGTCGCCGTCGGCGCGCTGCTCCACGAGCCGACGATCGCCCGCGCGCGGCGCGACGCGCGCGAGATCGTCGGCTTCGTCGGCCTGGACGCGTACGCCGATCGTCCCGCCGCCTCGCTGACGCTCACCCAGCGCAAGCGGTTGGAAGTGGCGCGCGCGCTGGCGCTGCGGCCCAAGCTGCTCTTGCTCGACGAGGTCATGGCGGGTTTGACACCGACCGAGATGGACGGGATGGCGGAGTTCGTGCTGCGCCTGCACGAGCGCGGCATCGCCGCCGTCGCCGGCGTCGAGCACGTCATGCGGTTGATCATGCGCATCTCGGACCGGATCGTCGTGCTCGACGCCGGCAAGCTGATCGCGCAGGGGACGCCCGAACAGATTCGGCGCGATCCGGCCGTGATCGAAGCGTATCTCGGCGCCCCGCTCGGTGACGGATGAGCCTGCTCGCGGTCGCCGGCTTGGAAGCCGGCTACGGTGACTTTCGCGCGCTGCACGGCGTCGGGTTCACCGTCGAGCCGGGCGAGATCGTCACCATCATCGGCAGCAACGGGGCCGGCAAGACGACGACGCTCAAGAGCGTGATCGGGATCGTGCGGCCGTCCGCCGGAACGATCGTCTTCGACGGGCAGCGCATCGACGGCCGGCCGCCGCGCGAGATCGTCGAGCGCGGGCTGGCGCTGGTCCCCGAAGGCCGTCATCTCTTCCGCGAGATGACGGTCGAGGAGAACCTGCTCGTGGGCGCCCATCCGCCGCGGGTGCGCGCGACCGGCCGGCGCCGGCTGGCCGCGATCTACGAGCGCTTCGCGCAATTGCCGGCGCTGCGGGCGCGTTTGGCAGGCACGCTGTCGGGCGGTCAACAACAGGTGGTTGCCATCGCTCGGGCCCTGATGTCGGATCCGCGCCTGCTCTTGTTGGACGAACCTTCGCTCGGCCTCGCGCCGAAGACGACGCTCGAGATCTTCGGCGTCGTGCGCGACGTCAACCGCGACGGAGTCGCCGTCGTCCTGGTCGAGCAGAACGCGGTCCAAGCGCTCGAGCTGGCGTCGCGCGCCTACGTGCTGACCGAAGGCAAGACCGTCATGGAAGGAACCGCCGCCGCGATTCGCGGCAACGCCGACGTGCAACGTCGCTTCTTGGGAGAGGTGTGATCGTCATGAACAGACTCCGTTTCTTGTCGGCGAGCGGTGCCGCGGCACTGGCGCCCGCGCTGCAGCCGCTGCCGGCGGCGGCACAAGGCGCGCCGATCGTGGTCGGCGCCTCCCTCTCGCTGACCGGCATCTTCGCCGACGGCGGAAAGTACTCGCTCGAAGGCTATCAGCTGTGGATCAAGCAGCAGAACGCCAAAGGCGGCGTGCTCGGGCGTCAGCTCGCGCTCAAGTACTACGACGATCAGAGCGATCCGGCGACCGGCGTGCGCCTCTACGAGCGGCTGATCAACGAGGACAAGGTCGACGTCATCATGGGCCCCTACGGGACCGCGATCACGGCGCCGGCGGCGAACGTCGCCGAGCGCTACAAGATGCCGATGATCTGCCCCGAGACGGCCGACGTCGCGATGTTCCAGCGCGGCTTCCGCTACATCTTCCAGGGCCTGGGACCGGTGCAGACCTATCTGTTCGGCGTCCTCTCGATCGCGCACGACCATCACTTCAAGTCGCTGGCGGTGATCGGACCCGACACGGCCTTCGCGCACTCGCTGGCCGACGCTGTCCCCGGGGTCGCACGCGGCTTCGGGCAGGCCGTCGTCTACCAAGAGTTCTACCCGGCGCGCGCCAGCGATTTCTCCTCGGTGATCGAGAAGGTCAAGGCCGCCAACCCCGACGTGCTGCTGGCGATGGCGTTCCCCAACGACTCGATCGGCGTGCTGCGGCAGCTCAAGGTGTCGAACTACGCTCCCAAGATGTTCTACGAAGCGATCGGGCCGTCCGATCCGCGCTTCGCCGAGAGCGCCGGCGCCGACGTCGACGGCGTTTTCTCGGTCACCGGCTGGGACGCCGCGGGCACCTCGCGCGAGAACCAAGCCTTCAAGTCCAGCTACAGGGCCGAGTTCCACCGCGACCCCGACTATCACGCCGCCAGCAACTTCTCGGCGCTCGAGGTCTTGGCGGCCGCGATCAAGAGCGCGGGCTCGCTCGACCACGACAAGCTGCGCGACGCGCTGGCCGCGGTGCGGATCAAGACGCTGCTCGGCGAGTGGCGCGTCGATCCGCGCACCGGCATCCAGCTCGGCTACACCTCGTACATCCTGCAGTGGCAGAAGGGCAAGCAGGTCATCGTGTACCCGGGCAACGCCGCGCACGGCAAGCCGATCGTGCCGTTTCCCGCCTGGTCGGGGCGATGAGCGCGCACCTCGAGACGATCCATCACGAGGGCTACGACCCGACCATCAACTCGCTGTTCGTGCCGGCCATCAAGGTCGCGAGCGGAAAGCTCGTCTTCATCTCGGGCGTGACCGGCGCGCCCGTCTATCACGATCACCCGCATGTCCCGGCCGTCTTCGACGCGATGCCGCTCGACGCCGAGTCGCAAGCGCGCATCGCGTACGAGCACCTCGCGCTGGCGTTGAGCGCGGCCGGCTGCACGCCGGGCGACGTCGTTTGCCTGACCCGGTTCTTCACCCACATCGCGCAAGACCAAGACGCCATCAACCGCGTGCAGGGCGAGTTCTTCCGCGGACACCTACCGACCAGCACGACGGTCGAGGTCAAACGGCTGGCGACCGATCCGCGCTTGCGCCTGGAGATCCAGGCGATCGCGGTCGCGCCCGCCTGATCCGTCCTTTGCCACACAGGAGCATCTCGTGACCACACACCATCTGCGGGTCGGCATCGTCGGCCTGGGCGACATGGGCGCCGGCATGGCGGAACGCCTGCTCGACGCCGGCTTTCCGCTGACCGGCTGGAATCGCACGCGCGCCAAGGCGGAGCGCTTCGCCACGCGCGGCATGGCCGTCGCGGGCAGCCCGCGCGAGGTCGCCGAGCGCAGCGATCTGATCATCTCGATGGTGACCGACAACGCGGCGCTGAACGCCGTGCTCGACGGGGAGGACGGCATCCTGGCGGGCTTGCAGAAGGGCGCGATCTTCGCCGAGATGAGCACGACCTCGCCCACGCTGGTGCGCGCGGTCGCCCAACGCGTCGCCGAGCGCGGCGCGCACCTGCTCGACGCGCCGGTGCTGGGCAGCATCCTCACCTTGCGCCAAGGCAACCTGCTGGTCATGGTCGGTGGCCCGCAGGCGTCGTATGCGCGCGCCGAACCGGCCTTCCAGGCGATCGGTTCGACGGTGCGTCACGTGGGCGAGGTCGGCCAGGCCAAGGCGCTCAAGCTGGCGGCGAATCTCAACCTGGCCGTGCAAGTCGTCGCGATGAGCGAAGGCGTCGTGTTGGCCGAGAAGATGGGGATCGACCGCCGGCTCGCACTCGAGACGCTGCTCGGCGGCGTGATCGCCTCGCCGGCACTCAAGTACCGCATGCCCTTCGCGCTCGAGCCCCCCGACTACGCCTGGTTCGACGTCACCATGATCCAGAAGGACTTGCAGCTGGCGCTGGACCTCGCGCACGAGATCGGGGTCCCGCTGGGCACCGGCGCGTCGGCGCAGCAGAGCTTCACCGCCGCGCGCGGTTTCGGCTACGCGAAGGAAGACTTCGCCGTCGTTCTGCACGCCGTCGCCGCCGAAGCGGGGATCGCGCGCGACCCGAAAACCGTCCCGCCGTACTCCGGAGCGCACTGACGCTCGTTTCAGCGCGTGCATCGGCAGGTACAAACTGCCGACTGCATTCGCACGGAGGAGCGGCAATGGATGTCCTGACCATCATCAAGCAAGAGCACCGGGAAGTGGGGGCGCTGATCGACGACGCCGACGGGTGCGACCCCGGCGACCAGCGCCTGGTCGAGCTTGCGCGCGAGATCGAACAGAAGCTCTCGCTCCACCTCGCCATCGAAGAGCGCCTGTTCTACGCGCAGCTGCGCAAGCGCGCGGAGGAGCAAGAACAGCAGGTCGACGTGTTCGAAGCGTACACCGAGCACGCGGTGGCGCGGGCGCTGATGGAGATGCTGCGCTCGGGCCGCAAGCCGGACGAGAAGTTCAAGGCCGAGCTGCAAGTCCTGGGCGAGAGCGTGAAGCACCACGTCGAGGAAGAGGAGTCGAAGGTCTTCTCGGTCGCCAAGAAACTGCTCGACGCCGAGGAGCTCGACGCGATCGGCGCGAGCTGGGAACGCGCCAAACAGCGCGGCGTGAGCGAAACCTCGACGCGCTCGCCGCGCCCGGCGGCACGCGCCGGCGGCGCCAAGAAGCGCGTCGGCGCGCCCCGCAAGAAAGCCGCCAAGAAGTCGGCGGGACGCAAGACGCGCCGCTGAGGGCGCGTCGGGCGCTTCGTACGGGCGGCCGGTTTGCGGGCGCCCGACGATCGCCGAACGCTCGCTTGGTCGCCAGGGGAGCAGATCGGCGCGGGCGGGTCGTGGGGTCCCTTGGCACTCTTTCGACGCGATTCGTGTTATAGTAGCCGCGCAGGGCCGGCCGACGGCGTCCGTCTCGCCCTGTCGCGTACGAGTCGGTTCCCGTGGTCGCTCAGGCAACTCTGGTACATGGCACGTCTTAGAAACAAACAGGCGCCTGGAGTCAGACCCCATGTATACAGATGAGACCTTGAGCTGCGTTGATTGCGCGCAGCCGTTCACGTTTTCCGCCGGCGAGCAGTCCTTCTTTGCCGAGAAGGGCTTCACGAACAAGCCGAACCGTTGCCCGGATTGCCGTGCGGCCCGTAAGGCCCAGCGCGGAGCCGGTGGTGGCGGCGGCGGCGGGTTCGGCGGTGGCCGTTCCGGCGGAGGCGGCTACGGTGGCAGCCGTCCGCAACGCGAGATGTTCTCCGCGACCTGCAGTGGTTGCGGCGGCGTCGCGCAGGTGCCGTTCCAGCCGCGTGGCGACAAGCCCGTGTACTGCCGCACCTGCTTCGACGCGCGTAGCCACTCGCGCTAAGCGGCGTCCATGACGAAGAGCGGCCCGGTTTCGACCGGGTCGTTTTTCTTTTACGCCGTCGCGCGCAGCAGGTCGCCGAGCGTGCGTTCGAGGTCGCGCACGCTGCTGCAAACGCGCGCCACGTCGCAGAACGGCAGATAGCGCAACATCTCCGAGTCGCCGCTGCCCCATGACGAGCGCGTCTCGGGGTTGAGCCAGACCACGCGCCGCGCGCGCGCGGCCAGGGCGGCCAGCACGTCGACCCGGGGGTTGCCATAGTTGCTGCGCGCATCGCCGACGATCAGGATCGAGGTGCGGCGGTCGACGCGGTCGAGCCACTCGAGGGCCAGCTCGGCCAGCGAGCGGCCGTAGTCGGTGGCGCCGAAACCGATCACCCGCAAGATCGAGGCGATCGCCTCGTCGACCGGTTGGCGTTCGAGCAGCTCGGTCACCTCGACCAACCGGTTCGAGAAGGCGAAGGCGTGCACGTCGGCCAGCGCCTCGCGCAAGCTGAACAGGAACAGCAGGAAGAACTGCGCGGTGGCCGCGACCGAGCCGCTGACGTCGCACAGCGCCAGCACGCGCGGCTTCTCGATGCGCCGCCGCTTCCAGACCGTGCGAAACGGCACGCCGTCGGTGCCGGCGTTGGCGCGCATCGTGTGGCGCACGTCGAGCACGCCGCGGCGCGCGCGGCGGCGCGTTCGCCCGTAGCGGGTCGCGAGCCGTTTCGCCAACTGCCGCACGATGATCCGCAGGCGCGCGTGATCGCGCCGGTCGACGTGGGTGAAGCGGGTCGTCGCCAGGTACTCGTCGCGCCAGCGCTCGTTCTCCGGCGCGGCCAGGTCCAGGCGGCGCGCGATCAGCGCGCGCACCTGCTCGCGCAGCGCCGCCCGCCGCTCGTCGAGCATCTGGGCGAGGACGACCGCCTGCGGATCGCCCGCGCGCAGCGCGGCGATCTCGCGATCGAGCTGGCGCAGCCCGAGCCGTTCGAGGATCCGGTAGGCGGCCAGGTTCGCCTGCGTCGAGAGCCGGATCGCGCCCACGCCGGTCTCGTTGGCAGCCGTCTCCAGCGCCGCGGTCAGCGCCGCGCCGCCGCCGCCGAGCAACAGCCCGCCCAAGGCGGACGCGACGCGTTCGGCGCCCCCCGGCGGCTGCACATCCGCCACCGCGGGGGCGCTCGAGAAATAGCGTTCGAAGCACTCGTCGAACACGCGCTCTTCGTCGGCGGACTTGGCCAGCACCAGCGCCAGCGCGTCTTTGAGCCGCGCGCGGTCCGCGTAGCCGACCAGCGCCAGCGCCTGCGCCGCATCGATGCTCTCGGCGGGCGAGACCGGGAGGCCCGCGCGGCGCGCGGTCTGGAGGAAGTCGACCAGCGGTGGGATCACGCCGGCCGCCGCGCCAGCAGCGCGGGCAGCTCGCGGGTTGCGGTCGCGACGTCGGTCTCGATCTTCAGCAGCACGGTCAGCGTCTCGCGCACGACCTCGACCCCCAGCTCGTCGACGTGCAGCAGCACCAGCACGCGCGCCCAGTCGATCGTCTCGCCGACCGACGGCGGTTTGCGCAGGTCGAGCCCGCGCAGCGCGTGGACGAACGCCACCAGCTGCGCGCGCAAACGCTCGCCGATCTCGGGGACGCGGGTGGCGACGATCCGTTCTTCCAGCGCCGCCTCGGGAAACCCGATGTGCAGGTGCAAGCAGCGCCGCTTGAGCGCGTCGCCCAGGTCGCGCGTGCTGTTCGAGGTCAGCACGACCAGCGGCGGCACGGCCGCGGTGATCGTCCCGATTTCCGGGATGGTGACTTGGTAGTCGGCCAACAGCTCGAGCAAGAACGCTTCGAACTCGGCGTCGGCCTTGTCGATCTCGTCGATCAGCAGCACCGCGCCGGCCGGCTCGCGCAGCGCGCGCAGCAGCGGTCGCGGCGCGAGGAACTGCTCGGAGAAAAAGAGGTCGTCGAGGCCGCGCAGGCGGGCCAGCGCCCCGTCGAGATCGCCGGCCTCGCGCAGCGTCTCGCCGAGCCGGTCGCGCAGCAGCTGCGTGTAGAGCAGCTGTTTGCCGTACTGCCACTCGTAGAGCGCCTTCGCCTCGTCGAGGCCCTCGTAGCACTGCATCCGCACCAGCGGCAGCCCCAGCTGCTGCGCGGCGGCCCGCGCCAGCTCCGTCTTGCCGACGCCGGCCGGCCCTTCGACCAGGATCGGCTTGTGCAGCGCCCGCGCGAGAAAGACCGCGGTCGCGATCCGGCGGCTGGCGATGTAGCCGACGGCCGCGAGGCCGTCGCTGACGGCGTCGATCGCGACGCGGGGTGCCTCATCCATGGTGGTGAGAAAATGGCGCTTGCCGCATCGCGCATCCTGCCCGGCGGCACCGTTCGTGCAGGCGAAACCTCGTCCGAAGTGCTAGTGCCTGGAAGTATTCTCCGTCCCGGCTATCATTTCAGCAAGGAGCGACTATGAGCGATCCTGTCCATGGTATGAAGTCGCCGGTCTGGCGTGCGGCAACGGCGGTGGGAGCGCTGGCGTTGCTGATCACGGGTGCAGTCACCAGTGCCCAGACCACCGGTGGCTACACGGCGGCCCAGGCCAACTCCGGCGCCACCGTGTACGCCAGCCGCTGTGCCGTCTGTCACGGTACGAGCCTGCAAGGCGGCGCCGGACCCACGCTGGTCGGCGCGGCCTTCAAGAAGTCGATCAACGCGTCGTACAAGACCGGCGCCGATCTGCTCGACTTCATCAGCAAGCAGATGCCGGCGGATGCGCCCGGCACGCTGAGCGCGCAGCAGTACGCCGACGTCACCGCCTTCGTCATCTCGAAGAACGGCTATCCCGCCAACTCGACGACATTCAGCGCCGCCAACGCGGGCGATCTGAAGCTCGCCGGCGTGACCACGTCGGCGGCCGCGATGGCTGCGGAACCGAAAGTCGAGATCGTGCGCGCGGCGGCGCCGATCACCAAGCAGTTCGGCCCGATCCCCGGCGGTGCCAACGTCAGCGTCACCGACGCGATGATCAGCCGCGGCTGGTCGAGTCCCGCCGACTGGCTGGTCAACGGCCGCACCTGGGACAACGATCGCTACTCGCCGCTCTCGCAGATCAGCACGTCGAACGTGCGATCGCTCCAGCTGGTGGCGATCGCGCAGACGGGCTTCACCGCCAGCTTCGAGACCACGCCGATCGTCGTGGGCGGCGTCATGTACGCCTCGACGCCGGTCGTCAACAACCAGATGAAGGTCGTCGCCATGAACGCCGCCACCGGCGCGCGCATCTGGGAGACGACCTACACGCTCACGCCGTTCAAGATCTGCTGCGGTCCGGTCAACCGCGGCGTCACCGTCGCGTACGGCAACGTCTACTTCTTGACCCTCGACGACCGGCTGGTCGCGCTCGACGCGCGCACCGGCGCGCTCAAGTGGCGCGTACAGGTCGCGGACCCGTCGGTCGGCTACTCCGAGACGATGACGCCGCAAGTCTACGACGGTATGATCCTGATCGGCAGCGCCGGCGGCGAGTGGGCGATCCGCGGCTTCGACGCCGCGTACAACGCGCACACGGGCAAGCAGATCTGGCGCTGGAACGCGACCGACCCGAGCACGTATTCGGGCGACTCGTGGAAGAGCGGCGGCGGGATGAACTGGACGACGCCCGCGCTCGATCCCAAGCTGGGCCTCTTGATCTTCAGCACCGGCAACCCGAACCCCGACCTCTACGGCGACAAGCGCAAGGGCGACAACCGCTGGAGCGACTCGATCGTGGCGCTCGACGTGCACACCGGCAAGATGAAGTGGTACTACCAAGAGGTCAAGCACGACGTCTGGGACTACGACGCCGTCAGCCCGGTCGTGCTCTTCGACGTGCACAAGAACGGCCGGACGATCCCGGCCGCGGGCGAGGCGGGCAAAGTCGGCTGGTTCTTCATCGTCGACCGGCGCACCGGCAAGCTCATCACCCGCTCGCAGAACTACGTCGCGATGTCGCGCAACATGTTCTCGCAGCCGACCAAGACCGGCGTGAAGATGCTGCCGGGCGCCAACGGCGGGGCCGAGTGGTCGCCGCCGGCGTTCTCGCCGCAGACGCACGACGTCTACGTGCTGGCGATGGACCAGCTGATGAACTTCCAGACCGAGCCGGCGGTGAACACGCCCGGCCAGCTGCGGCTGGGCAGCGCGTTCACCAACGTCGCGCCGGGCGGTCTCCAAGACGGACGACTGGTCGCGATCAACGTCGACACCGGTAAAGTCGACTGGACCCACATGACCAAACAGCCGCTGATCGGCGGCGCGCTCGCCACGGCGGGCGGTCTCGTGTTCTACGGTGAGGGCGACGGCACGTTCGCCGCCGTCAACGCGCGCACGGGTCAGGTCATCTGGCACTACGGACTGGGCGCCGGCGTCAACGCTCCGCCCGTCAGCTACTCGGTCGGCGGCAAGCAGTACATCGCCGTCGCGGCCGGTGGCAACTTCCAGCTGGGCTACCCGCTGGGCGATACGATCGCGATCTTCACGCTCAAGTAGCGCGAAGCGCGGTTACTCGGCGGCGACGGGCGCGGGGCCCGTCGCCGGTCCGGGTCGTTTCAGGAACAGCACGAGCAGGACGCCCAGCGCGCTGACCGGCACCAGCGCCAGAATGGCGTCGGCGAAGCCGAGGTTCGTCGCCTGGACGAGCACCGCGCGCGCCAGCAGCGCCAGCGCGTGCGGGACGTCGGCACGCAGCAGCGGATTGGCCGCGGTCGCGGCCGAGCGCAGGATGTCGGCGTGGAAGTACGTGCGCCGGTCGAAGATCGTGATCAGCATCGTGCTGGCGATCGAGGCGCCCAGCTGGAACGAAAGGCTGATGAACGAGCTGGCCTTCGGCCCGTCCTGCGGCACCACGGTGCCGATCACGCTGACCAGCAGCGGGACCAGCAGCATCGACTGGCCGATCCCGCTGAGCACCAGCAGCGGCCCGAAGGTGCCGAAGTCGCTGCCGGTCGTCATCCGCTGCGCGATGAGGAAGAAGCTTGCGCCGCTGGTCGCGCAGCCGAGCACCAGCAGCGCGCGCGGGTCCAATCGCGTCGCGAGGCGGGCGACGAACGGCGTGCAGACGAGCACGGGCGCCGCGCGCAACAGCATCAACAGGCCGCTGAGCATGGCGGTGAAGCCGAGAATCCCTTGCGTGTACTGCGGCAGCATGATGGTCGGGCCGAAGACGACGGCGCCCATCAGGATCGCGCTGCCCACGCCGACCCGCACGTTGCGGTAGCGGAAGATCCGCAGGTCGACGATCGGCGTCTTCGTTCCCCACAGCTCCCACAGGGCGAAGGCGATGAGTCCGAGCACCGAGGCGCAGGCGAAGAGCACGATGCGGTCCGAGCCGAACCAGTCGTTGCGTTCGCCTTCGTCGAGGACGTACTGCAGCGAGCCCAGCCCGACGACCAGCAGCGCGACGCCGAGCGCGTCGAACGGCAGGCGCCGCGGCGGCGCCGGATTGCGCAGCGTCGTCAGGATGATCAGCGCCGCGATCGTGCCCGGGACGACGTTGATCTCGAACACCCACGGCCAGGAGAAGTTGTCGGTCAGCGCGCCGCCCAGCGTCGGCCCGAGCGCGGGTCCCAGCGTCAGCGCGACGGCGAACAGGGCGGAGCTGGCCCCGATCTTCTCCGGCGGCAGCGTCTCGCGCAGGATGATCTGTGAGGTCGCGATCAGCGCGCCGCCGAACGCGCCCTGCACGATGCGGTACAGGACGAGGGTCGAGAGCGTCGTTGCCGTTCCGCACAAGAACGAGGCGGCGGTGAAGCCGATGATCGAGATAGCGTAGTACTGGCGGCGCCCGAAGCGCTGCAGCAGGAACGGCGCCAGCGGGATCGCGACGACGTTCGAGATGATGTACCCGGTGACGATCCACGCGCCGTCGTCGATCGACGCACCGACGTTGCCTTCGATCGTCGGCAGCGCGACGTTGACGATCGTCGCGTCGAGCGTCTGCAGCAGCGCGGCCAGCATGACGCCCACGACGATCAGCGTGCGGCGCCGGCCGTACTCCACGACCGAGACCGGAGCGGGCGCCGCCGTCGGGCCCGGCCGGCCCGTCGCCGCGAGCCGAGGGAGCGCCGCCTGTGCCATTGACCGTTTATATGATACATGTCATGATTATGTCAATGATGACGGGAATCATGAAAAAGCCCGCCGTACGCCTCCCTCGATGAAGGTCACGCGCGAGCAGGCCCAGGCCAACCACGAGCGGATCGTCGACGCGGCGGCGGTGCTGTTCCGCGAGCGCGGCTTCGAGGGCGTCGGGGTCGCCGAGATCATGGAACGCGCCGGCTTGACGCACGGCGGCTTCTACGGGCACTTCGGCTCGAAGGACGAGTTGGCGGCGGCGGCCTGCACGCGCGCCGTCCAGACGCGACGCGACGCTTGGGCTCCGCTGCTCGAGGAGAACCCCGAGGCGGCGCTGGCGACGTTCGTGCGGACGTATCTCTCGGAGGGGCACCGGACCCACCGCGGCAGCGGCTGCCCGTTCGCGGCATTGGCCGGCGAGGCCCCGCGCCAAGCGCCGCCGGTGCGGCGGGCCTTCGCGGACGGGCTGCGCGGCTACGTGGAACGCTTCGCGAACCTCGTTCCGGGGCGGAGCGCGGCGGCGCGCCGGCGCAAGGCGATCGCGGTGCTCTCGGGCCTGGTCGGTGCGCTCACGCTGGCGCGCGCCGTCGACGACCGCGCGCTGGCCGGCGAGATCCTGGCCGCCGGCATCGCCGCCTACGCGCCCGAGGCCTAACCGAAACCGAACATAGGCGAACGGGTTGGGAAGAGACCGTTCGCGACGCGTTCACCCGGCCGGGAGAGAATCGGGCGCATGCTTGGGTTCGACCGGCTCGACCTCCACGCCCACACCGCTGCCCACGGCGCGTTCGCGCAGGCACGCGACCTTTCGGTCGCGCTCCCCGTCGTCGCCTGGCTGGTGGAGCGCGGCGCCGCGCGCCTCGAAGGCGAGCTCGCGCCGCACGCGACGCTCGGCTTCGCGCGTACGTCCTGGTCCACGTTCGCGTTTTCCGTGACGCCTCGCTCGCACGGCGCGGTCTACGCGGGGACCGTGCAGCTGACGACCATCGCGCCCGGTCACACGCGGCTCGTCGTTCGCGGTCACATCGCGCACGGCGCGAACAGCGATCGCGCGCGCGACCGGGACGCTGTCGAGACCTGCGTGCGCAGCGTGCTCGACCGCCTCACGCGGGAGATCCGGGACCCGAAGAACGCCGCGTGAACGCACGCTCCACGGAGCTTCATACGCCGTTCGCGGCCGCCGTTTAGGCTGCGGGCATGGACACACGGCACGTTCGTTCGATCCTCGTCCCGATGGACGGCTCAGCCGCGGCGGATGCGGCCTTCGCGCTCGCTCTGCGGCTGGCCGCGCCGGACGGCGAGGTCATCGTCACCCACGTCATCGACCGGGCCACGATCGCCGCGGAGTGCGTCACCCCGTACGGCGGCGATCCGACCCCGGTTCTCGCGGCGCTCGACGAGGACGAAGAGACGCTCCTCGAACGGGCGCGGGAGCAGGCGCACGCGGCGAACGTTCGCTGCTTGACGCTGGCGGCGGACGGCAACCCGATCCGGGAGATCTGCTCGCTGGCCCGCCAGCGGAAGGTCGACGCGATCGCGATGGGCACCCACGGGCGCCGCGGACTCGCGCGCCTGATCCTGGGCAACACCGCGGCCGGCGTGCTGCACCAGACGGACGTCCCGACCTTCGTGGTGCACGAGGAGAGCGCCGAGCTGGCCGCCCGACCGTTCCGTCAGATTCTGGTCGCGCTCGACCCCTCGGCCGGCGCACGTAACGCCGTTCGGGCTGCGATCGATCTGGCGGCGCACGATGGGGGAGCCGTGTTCTTCGCGCACGTGGCCGAGCGCGACGACGGCGCCGCCGAACGGCAGGCGCTGCAAGAAGGTCGCCGCCTGGCCCACGCCGCGCACGTCTCGACCGATGCCGCGACGCTCGGCGGCGATCCGGTCGAAGCGCTGCTGGTCGCCGCCGAGACCATGCACGCCAATCTGATCGCGGTCGGCGCGCACCGCAACGCGACGGGCGGTTTCCGCATGGGCAGCGTCGCCGAGGCGATCGCCCGCACGAGCCCGGTGCCCGTGCTCGTCGTCCCCGTCACGCCGGTCGCCGCGGCGGCGCGCTGAGCATGGAAGCGACGCTGCTGACGACCGACGTTCGCCTCGAACGGCTCGACCGGTATTGGCGGGCAGCGAACTATCTCGCCGCAGCGCAGCTCTACCTGCGCCACAACCCGCTGCTCCGCCGTCCGCTCGAAGCGGACGACTGCAAACGGCGCGTGCTGGGCCACTGGGGCACTGTGCCGGGCTTGAATCTGATCTACGCGCACCTCAACCGGCTGATCGCCGACCGCGATCTCGACGCGATGCTGGTCGTCGGACCCGGTCACGGCGCGCCGGCCGTCTACGCCAACCTCTACCTCGAAGGAACGCTCGGCCAGACCGACCCGCGCTATACGCGTGGCGAGGACGGGATGCAGGCGCTGCTGCGCGACTTCTCGTGGCCGGGCGGACTGCCCAGCCACCTCACCGCGCGCACGCCCGGCACCCTGCACGAGGGCGGTGAGCTCGGCTATGCGCTCTCGCACGCGTACGGGATCGCGCTCGACGACCCGCAGGCGTTCGTCGCGTGCGTGATCGGTGACGGCGAAGCCGAGACCGGCCCGCTGGCGGCTTCGTGGCTCTCGCACGCCTTCTGCGATCCGGCCACCAGCGGCGCGGTGCTGCCGATCCTGCACCTCAACGGCTACAAGCTGTCGGCGCCGAGCGTGCTGGCCCGCATGCCGCGTGCGACCGTGCACGACTACCTGTGCGGGATGGGATATCAGCCGCTGTTCGTCGAGGTCGACGAGGACGACGCCCGTGACACGGTGCACGCCGCGCTGTGGCGCGCGCTCGACGACGCGGCCGACCTGCTCGACGACCGTCGCCGCCGCGCGCGGCTCGGCGCGACGCCGTTGTCGCCGCCGGTGCTGGTGCTGGTCAGCCCCAAAGGGATGACCGGCCCGCGCACGCTCGACGGCCTGCCGGTCGAAGGGACGCCGCGCGCGCACGGCATCCCGGTCGACGATCCGTACGGCAACGCCGCCCACCGCGCGGTCGTCGAGCAGTGGCTGCGCTCGTACCGGCCCGACGAGCTCTTCAGCGCGACCGGCAACCCGATCGCCGACGTGTTGGCGTGCTTGCCGCCGCCGGCGCGACGGTTGGGGCGCAACCCGCGCGCCAACGGCGGCAACCTGCGCGTGCCGCTGAGCCTGCCGCCGATCGACGAGTATGCCACGGCGGTCGGCGCGCCCGGCGCCGCGAGCTGTTCGGCGACGCACGCCCTGGGCAATTGGCTCGCGGCGACGCTGGAAGCGAACGCCGAGCAGCGCAACCTGCGCGTCTTCTCGCCCGACGAAGCCGTTTCGAACAAGCTCGACGGACTGTTCGACGTCACCGCGCGCGCGTGGACCCTGCCGGTCGCGTTCAGCGACACGCACCTCGCCCGCAACGGCCGCGTGATGGAGATGCTCAGCGAGCACACCTGCGAGGGCTGGATGGAAGGCTACGTCCTCTCGGGGCGGCACGGCCTGTTCGCCTCGTACGAAGGCTTCGTGCCGATCGTCGACTCGATGGTCGCGCAGTACGCCAAGTGGTTGAAAACCGCGGCCGGCGTGCCGTGGCGCGCGCCGGTCTCGGCGCTCAACTTCCTGATGACCTCGCACGTGTGGCGGCAGGAGCACAACGGGTACTCGCACCAAGGCCCGGGCTTCGTCAACACGGTGCTGGAGGCGAAGGCCGACTACGTGCGCGTCTACCTCCCGCCCGATGCCAACAGCCTGCTGTGCGTCGCCGAGCACACGCTGCGCACGACCGACCGGATCAACGTCGTCGTCGCGCCCAAGCAGGATGCGCCGCAATGGCTCGACCTGGCGGCCGCGCGCGCGCATCTCGCGCTCGGCGCGGCCCGCTGGGCATGGGCCGCCGACGACCCCGATCCCGACGTCGTGCTCGGCTGCGCCGGCGACGTGATGACGCTCGAGACGCTGGCGGCGGTCTCGCTGCTGCGCGAGCACGCGCCGTCCCTGCGCCTGCGTGTCGTCAACGTCGTCGACCTGTTCGCGCTGACCTCACCCGAGCTGCACCCACACGGCACCGGCGACGAGGCGTTCGTCGAGTTGTTCGGCACGACGCCGCCGGTGGTGTTCGCGTACCACGGATACCCGAGAACCGTGCACGAGCTGATCTACCGCCGGCCGCGGCCGGAACGCTTCCACGTCCACGGCTACGTCGAGGAAGGATCGACGACCACGCCGTTCGACATGACCGTCCTCAACCACGCCAGCCGCTACGATCTCGCGCTCGACGTCCTGCGGCGCGCGCGCGAACGGAGCGTCGTCGTCCCCGACGCCGCGATCGCCGCGTTCGAGGGCGCGCTCGCGCGGCACGCGGCGTTCATCCGCCGCGAAGGGTACGACCTGCCGGAGGTCACGGGATGGACGTGGCGGCGCTGACCCCGCCGCGGCCCAGCCACAGCTCGACGACGCGGCGCAGATCGGCCAGGCGCACGGGCT
This sequence comes from Candidatus Sulfotelmatobacter sp., assembly GCA_035504415.1. Classification (NCBI taxonomy): domain Bacteria; kingdom Pseudomonadati; phylum Acidobacteriota; class Terriglobia; order Terriglobales; family Candidatus Korobacteraceae; genus Candidatus Sulfotelmatobacter; species Candidatus Sulfotelmatobacter sp. The sequence continues at coordinate 450,307 of DATJRY010000017.1, forward strand.
TGGCCAGATAGTCGTCCATTCCGGCGGCCAGGCACGCCAAGCGATCGTCCTCGAACGCGTTGGCGGTCATCGCCACGATCGGAACGCGCGGCGTCCCGCGCTGCGCTTCCTCCGCGCGGATGGCCCGCGTCGCCGCCAGCCCGTCGAGGACCGGCATGTGACAGTCCATGAACACCAGCGCGACGTCGCCGTCGCGCACCGCCGCGACGGCGGCGGCGCCGTCCTCCACCATCACGACACGCACGCCGAGCCGCTCGAATTGCTGCTCGAGCACCTCGCGCAGCGCGGCGTTGTCCTCGGCGACGAGCACGCTGCCGCGGACCTCGCGCTGGGCGACGCGTTCGACCTCGCTCGCCACGGCCGCGGCCTGCTCGAGCGCGAAGCGCGCGGTGAACCAGAAGGTCGAGCCGTGTCCCGGCGCGCTCTCGACGCCGATCTCACCGCCCATCAGCGTCGCCAGCTGGCGCGAGATCGAGAGGCCGAGTCCCGTCCCGCCGTGACGCCGCGTCGTCGAGGCGTCGGCCTGCACGAACGGCTCGAACAGCCGCTCGACGAGCGCGGGCTCGACGCCGATCCCCGTGTCCTCGACCTCGAAACGCACCACCATCTCGGCGGCGGTCGTCGCCAGCGGCACGGCGCGCACGACGATCCGGCCGCGTTCGGTGAACTTGACCGCGTTGCCGATGAGATTGAGCAGGATCTGGCGCAAGCGCCCGACATCGCCGCGCAGTGCGACCCGCACGCGCGGGTCGATGAAGGTCTGGAGCTCCACCCCCTTGGCGTGCGCCTGCGGCGTCAGCACGGCGGCGGCGTCCTCGACCACGGTCTGCATGAGCAGCTTCGTGACTTGGAGCTCGAGCGCGCCGGCCTCGATCTTCGAGAAGTCGAGCACGTCGCTGATCAGCGCCATGAGCGCCTCGGCGGAGCGGTTGATCGTCTCGACGTAGACGCGCTGGCGCGCGTCCAGGTTCGTCTCGGAGAGCAGCTCGGCGCTGCCGATGATCGCGGTCAGCGGCGTGCGCAATTCGTGGCTCATGGTGGCGACGAACTGCGACTTGACCTTCGAGGCGGCCAGCGCGCTGTCGCGCTGCGTGCGCATCTCCTGCGCGCGCTTGCGTTCGGTGATGTCGATGATCGCCGCCAGGACGAACGTGCCGTCGGGCGTTTCGACCGGGTTGAGACCGATCTCGATCGGCACCTCGGTCCCGTCGCGCCGCAGCCCGTAGAGGTCGCGGCCGGCGCCCATCGGCCGGCCGATCGGGGCGCCCAGGTAGCCCGCTCGCAGGGCGGGATGGGCGGCGCGAAGCCGGGCCGGCACCAGCGTCTCGACCGAGCGCCCGAGCAGCTCCTCGTGGTCGTATCCGAAGAGGCGCTCACCCTGCTCGTTGACGAGCACGATCGCGCCGGCGTCGTCGGCGACGACGATCGCGACCGGCGCGGCATGGACGATCAGCCGCAGATGATCCCGCATCGGACACGCAACCTCCCCCACCGCGGCGAACGACGTTCACCTCGGGTTCCACCCAAGTTCACCGCGGGGACGCACGATCTCCCGCGTGCAGTTCCTCACCGTCAACGCCGGCTCGACCTCGGTCAAGGTCGAGCGATACGAGCTGGCGTCGGGTACGCTTCCCTCGCTCGACGAACCACCGGCGGCCGTCCTCAGCCGCTGCTTCGCTCCGACCGCGGCGGAGGAGGTGCTGCCGGCGCTGCTGCGCGACGGCGACGTGGTCGCCCATCGCGTCGTGGCCGTGCCGCCCGATTGGAACGCGGTCACGACGTTCGACGCCGCCGCCGCCGATCGGATGGGGACCGCTGCCGGCAGCGCGCCGCTGCACGACGCGCTCGCGTTGCGGCTGCGCGCCGTGGTCGCGCACGCGGACCCGACGGTCGTACAGGTCGCCGTCGCCGACAGCGCGTTCCACCGCACCTTGCCGGCTGCCGCCACGACCTACGCGGTCCCGCGCGCATGGACGCGGGTGGGCCTGCGGCGCCGCGGCTATCACGGCTTGAGCCATGAGTACGCGGTGCACCGCGGCGCGCGGCTCGCCGGTCTGGACGTCCGGCGCTGCCGCGCGGCGACGCTGCACCTCGGCGGCGGGTCGTCGCTGTGCGCGATTCGCGACGGGGCCAGCATCGATACGACGATGGGGCTGACCCCGCTCGAGGGGGTTCCGATGGCGACGCGCTGCGGCGCGGTCGATCCGGGCCTCCTGCTCGAGGCGTTGCGGCGCGGCGCGACGCCCGCCTCGCTCGAGCGCATTCTCGAGCGGGAGTCCGGCCTGCTGGGTATCTCGGGCCGCAGCGGCGACGTGCGCGTCCTGCTCGATGCCGCCGACGATCCCGATGCGCGCTTGGCGCTCGACGTCTTGGCCTGGCGGGTGCGCACGTCGTTGGGCGCGATCGTGGCCGCGCTGGGCCGCGTCGACCTGGTCGTCTTCACCGGCGGGATCGGCGAGAACGTGCCGGCGCTGCGCGCCGCGGCGATCGCGGGACTCGAAGGGCACGGCGCGCAGCTCGACGAGCGGGTCAATCGCCACCAAGGCGGGGACGGTCGGATCGACGCGGCGTCGAGCACGATCGCCGTCGCGGTCGTCACGGCGCGGGAGGGCTGGCAGCTAGCGCGCTTCGCCGCTCGATTCCTCGCCGCGGACGGACACTTCGCCCAAGAGGACGTCGATCTGCTCGAGCGCCCGCAGGACGAGATCCAGGCGTTCGGGTGAGGGCGCGATGACGCCGTCGCGAAACGCCTCGACGTTCGCCACCGCGACCGCCAGCTGGTTGCGGATCTCGTGCAGCGCCGCTCTCACGCGGGTGCGATCATCTTGTAGCCCACCCCGAAGACGGTGATGACGTAGCGCGGACGTGTCGGATCGGCCTCGATGCGCGCGCGCAGGTTCGCCACGTGGCGGTCGAGCGTGCGATCGTAGACGTCGCCGTCGACGCTGACCCGCTCGATCAGCTGCTCGCGGGTCAGCGTCTGGCCGACGTGCTCGGCCAAGACGTCGAGCAGCTTGAACTGCGTCGGCGTGAGCATGACCGGTTTGCCGTCGACGGTGACTTCGTGGCCGACCGGGTCGATCGCGATCCCGCCGACGCGGCGAATCGTGCGCGCGGCGGCCGCCGGCGAGGTTGCCCCGCGCTCCGCGCGGCGCAGGACGGTTCGTACGCGCGCCACCACCTCGCGCGGACTGAACGGTTTGGCGACGTAGTCGTCGGCCCCGAGCTCCAGACCGACGACGCGGTCGATCTCCTCGCCGCGGGCGGTCAGCATGATGATCGGCACGTCACGGGTGGCTCGCACGCGGCGCAGCACGTCGGTGCCCGGAAAGCCCGGCAAGTTGATGTCCAGGATCAACAGGTCGGGGTGGTGCTGCTCGTCCAACGCGACGGCGGTCGGCCCGTCGGCGGCGCGCAGCACGCTGAAGCCGTCCTCGATCAGGTAGTGCTCGAGGACGTCGACCAGAGCGGGCTCGTCGTCGACGAGCAGCACGGTTCGGGCACGCGCGCTTTCCACGGTACCCGAGCGTTCACGGGTCCGGCGCGCGCCGACCTTCTGCGCCCGCGTCACCCCGGACCGATGGCGGCGCGGCGGTCGGCTTTCTCCCGTTCCTCGAGCCGATAGGCGGTCTCCAAGAAGATGCCGAGGTCGTCCAACAGTTGGCGGCAGACGCGCTCGGCGACCGCGTGGCCGACGGCCAGGTCGAACGCCGCCCCCACCGCGCCGCCCGGCGGCTCGTAGCCACCCTGCAAGTCGAGGATGCAGGACGTGTAGTCGTCGTCGCCGTCGACGCTCAGGGTGCCGTGGAAGACCGGAAACGGGCCCTGGCCGGTCGCTTGCCACGAGAGCTGGTACGAGGCGACCATCGTCGCACGATCGTCGGCTCGCCGGATGTGCACGGCGCAGTCGCGTTCCAGCTCGAACGCGGCGAGGCCGGCGATCTCGAGCGGTGCCCGTAAGGTCAGGACGGTCTGGTCGCCGCGGCGGTGACCGGCCAGGAACCGGTCGATGAAGCCCGGCGCGAGGCCGACGGCGCAGGCGACGGGACGGCGGAGGTGCAGCTGGCTCATGGTTCGAGCGTAACGACCGGCGCGGCACGGCTCGCGAAGGCCGCGCGAACGCCCGTTCACGCGCCGTTCCGAAGTTCGCCACCGAGCGCTGCTAGGCTCACCGACATGCAATCTGACGACGTGCCCGTCGCGGAGACTTCCGTCGACGAGCCTCTTCCCTTGACCATGCGGTTCGTGCTGACCATCGGCGCGTGCATCCTCGTCGGCTGGTGTCTCATGTACGCGCTGCTGCGCGCGCGGTGGTGAGGATGCACGTCCACCGCCTCGAGCGCATCTGGATCGGCATGGGCCTAGCGATGCTGGTGTTCTTCATCGCGGTGATCGCGACGTCGGCCGTCGTCGACGGCTTCGTTCCGCCCAGCCGCACGCAAACGATCGACCCGGCCAAGGTCTCCTCGACCCCGCCGTTCGACCACCCGGGTCTGCACCAGATCGGGCCCGGTCAGTACGAGGCCTACTACGTCGGACACATCTTCTCGTGGGACCCGGCGACGATCACCGTCCCGACCGGCGCCCACGTCACCTTCTACCTGACCAGCACCGACGTGATGCACGGCTTCTCGATCCCCGAGACCGGCGTCAACGCGTCGGTCACGCCCGGCTGGGTGAACGCCGTCTCACAGACCTTCCGCAAGCCCGGCACGTACCTGGTGCTCTGCAACGAGTACTGCGGCGCCGGCCATCAGCTCATGGCCGCCAAGGTGATCGTGCAATGAGGGTCACGACCTCCCCGCGCGCCGGGTCGACCGATGCGCTCGCGCTCTCCAAGGCCGAGGGCGATCTGGTCGCGCTCAGCCACGTCTACACCGCGACGCTGGTACTCGGCCTGGGCGCGCTGTTCGGCCTGCTGCAGGGCTTCACGCGCGCGAACTGGATCGTCATGCCGGCCTGGTTCGACTACTACCGGATGCTGACCGCGCACGGCGTGCTGATGGCGCTGGTCTTCACGACGTTCTTCATCACCGGCTTGTTCACGTACTGCGTCTACCACGCGATCCCGCGGGTGCGCTCGACGCTGGTCAACCGGATCGGCTACGTCGTCATGCTGATCGGCACCGTGATGGCGACGATCACGATCCTGAGCGGGAACGCGAGCGTCCTCTACACGTTCTACGCGCCGCTCAAGGCCAGCCCGTTCTTCTATCTGGGCGCGACGCTGCTGGTGGCCGGGACCTGGTTCGTCGCCTACGACGTGTTCGAGAACGTGGTGTGGTTCAAGCGGCACCATCCCGGCGAGCGCGTCCCGCTGCCCGCGTTCATGGCGGCGACCACCATGGCGATGTGGGTGATCGCGACCCTGGGCGTCGTCGCGGAGATGCTGATCCTCTTGCCGTGGTCGCTCGGCTGGACGCCGGGCGTCGACGTCGAGCTGACCCGCATGCTGTTCTGGTACTTCGGCCACCCGCTGGTCTACTTCTGGATCATGGCGGCGTACACGATCTGGTACGCCGTCGTCCCGACGACCTACAAAGGCACCATCTTCAGCGACGCGCTGACGCGGCTGGCGTTCATCCTGCTGCTGCTGCTCTCGACGCCGGTCGGGCTGCACCACCAGTACCTCGACCCCGGCATCTCGGCGGGCTGGAAGTTTCTGCACACCGTGCTGACCTTCGGCGTCGTCGTGCCCTCGTTCATGACCGCGTTCGCGATCTTCGCCTCGTTCGAGCGCGCGGCGCGGAACGCGGGCGTGCGCGGCTTCATCGCCACCGTGCGGTGGCTGCCGTGGCGGGATCCGGTCTTCGCCGGCCCGGCGTTCGGGATGATCCTGTTCATCTTCGGCGGCTTCGGCGGCATCGTGAACAACTCGTACTCGATGGACGTGCTGGTGCACAACACGATGTGGATCGTCGGTCACTTCCACATCACGGTGGGCGGACCGGCCGCGCTGACGTTCATCGGCGCGTCGTACCGGCTCGTTCCGCAGCTGACCGGGCGGCGTCTGTTCGCGCCGAAGCTGGCGCTCACGTCGATCTACACCTGGTTCGTCGGGATGGCGGTCATGTCGCTCTCGATGCACTGGGCCGGGCTGCTGGGCGCGCCGCGGCGCACGTCCGACGTCTCGTACCTGGGCGCGCAGGCCGCGCAGCTCTGGCACCCCGAGATGGTCGGCGCGGCCGTGGGCGGCGCGCTGGTCGCACTGGGCGTGCTGTTCTTCGTGATCGTCGCGACCGGGACGTTCCTCACCGATCCGGTCCGCGACGAGCACCAGCCGGAGCTCTCGTTCGCGCCGGCCGATCCGCACGCCGGCCCGACGCCGGCGCTGTTCGACCAGACCGGCCGCTGGGCGCTGCTCGCGCTGCTGGTGGCGGTGATCTCGTACGCCGGACCGCTGGCGCAGCAGCTCGGCGCGCACGCGTACCTCGCGCCGGGCATGCGCACGTGGTAGCAGCGCTGGCGCTGCTGCTGGCGACGGCGTCGCCGTTCGTTCCCGAGGAACGGATCGGCGACGCCGTCCCGGACATCCCGCTCGTCGCGCAGGACGGCCGCCCGTTCTCGCTCGCGCGCGGCGCCGGGCGCGTGCAGGTGGTGACGTTCGTCTACACGCGCTGCGGCGACGAACGCGCGTGTCCGGCGGCGTCGGGGAAGTTCGCGTGGCTGCAGCGCCATCTCGGAGCCGCGCCGATTCGCTTGGTCGAGATCACGCTCGACCCGGCCTACGACACGCCCGCCGTGCTGCGCCGGTACGGGCGCGCGTTCGGCGAGGACCCGGCGCGCTGGACGCTCGTGACCGGCCGGCCGGACGACGTCGCCGACCTCGCGACCCGGCTCGGCATCGCGACGCGCCGAACGGCGCCGCTGACGATCGTCCACACCGAGGCGGCGATCGTGATCGCGCCGGACGGCACGATCGCCGAGCGCGTCGCGGGCGCGGATTGGGATCCGCTCGACGTCCTGGCGCTGGCGCGCGCGCGCGCCGAGCAGCGCATCGCGCCGCTCACCGCGCTGCGGTTGTGGCTGGCCGCCGCGGCGGCCACCTGCGGCGCGGCGTCGGCCGGTCTTTCCGGCGCCGCGATGCTGGGCGTCTTGGCGTTGACGACGGCGCTCGTCGCGGCCGTCTTCGTTCGCGCGCTGCGCGCGCGCTGAAGCACCCCACGCGATGCCGGCGATCACGGCGCCGGCGTGGCGGGGACGAGCTCGACGTAGGGTGTGGTGGGCGAATCGTCCGGGCCGAGATCCTTCGGTGCCGGCGTGCCGGCCGGCCCGAGCGCGCGGATGAAGCGGTAGATCGCGCGTTGATCCGCGTCGCTGAGGGAGCGCACGTCGTGCCAGGTCATCGGCGGATGGCCGCCGCGGGTGCGGACCGCCGCCAGCCACTGTTCCTCGTCGATCTGCTGGAAACGCAGGCGCACGTTGGCCGGATACGCGGTTCCCCACGGGCCGCGAAAGCCGATCGCCGAGCCGGTCATCCAGCGTTCGGCCGGGAGCATCGCGTCCGAGTCACGCCACCCCGGCGTGTGGCAGTCGTTGCAGGCGCCGAACGCGACCAGCGCGCGCCCGCGGGCGAGCACGTCGCTCGCACCCGCGTCGACGGCCGCCGCGCGCGGCGTGGCGTCGAGTGCGGTCAGCGCGAGCAGCGCGAGCAGCGCGGCGGCACCGAGCAGCGGAGGAGTGGAACGCTTCATTCGAATCGCAGAGCCTCGATCGGGTTGAGGTGAGCGGCCTTCGAGGCCGGATAGTAGCCGAAGAAGACGCCGGTGAGCGCGGAGAACGCGAAGGCCAGCAAGACGGCGTCGAGCGGGACGAGCATCGGCCAGTGGCCGAAGGTCGCCACCGCCGCCGCGCCGGCGACGCCGAGCGCGATCCCGATCGCGCCGCCCACGCTGGCCAGCACCACCGCTTCGATCAGGAATTGCTCGAGGATCGCGCTCCCGCGCGCGCCGACCGCGATGCGCAGGCCGATCTCGCGGGTCCGTTCGGTGACCGAGACGAGCATGATGTTCATGATCCCGATTCCGCCCACCAGGAGCGAGACGGCGGCGACGCCGGCCAGCAGATACTCCATCACGGCGGTCGTCGCGGCAGCGGCGTTGGCGATGTCCTGCAGGCTGCGCACGTTGAAGTCGTCTTGCTCGTCGCCGACGATCCGGTGACGCTGCTCGAGCAGCCGCGTGATCTCGGTCTCGACGGGTGCGATCGTATCCGCGTCGTCGGCCGACACCGCGATGGCGCTGACGAAGATCGTCCCGGTCAGGCGCTGCATCGCGGAGGTGTACGGCAGGATGATCGTGTCGTCCTGATCTTGGCCGGAGGCGCTCTGGCCGCGTACGGAAAGCACGCCGATCACCGTGAACGGGACGTTGCGGATCAGCACGGTCTTACCGATCGGCGAGGCGCCGGGGAACACGTTGTCGACGACGGTCTGGCCCAGGACGCAGACCTTGGCCGACTGCGCAACGTCGGTGTCGGTGAAGAAGGAGCCGGCGGAAAGGCTCCATTGGCGGATGTACGTGTACGTGGGCGCGGCGCCGAGGATGGTGGTCGACCAGTTGTTCTCGCCGGCGATCACCTGCGTGCGGATGCCGACGCCCGGCGAGACGGCTGCGACGTGCGGCAGCTTCGCGATCGCGAGCCCGTCGTCCGGGGTGAGCGTCGAGGCGGCGCCGGTCCCCGTCCGCACGCCGCTCAGCGTGACGTTGCCGGGAATGACGATGATGAGATTGCTCCCCAAGCCGGTGATCGACGCCTGCACCGAGGCCCGCGCCCCGGCGCCGATCGACACCGTGACGACGACGGCGGCGACGCCGATGATCACGCCGAGTATCGTCAAGGCGGACCGGACGCGGTTGCGCACCAGCGCCTCCCACGCGATGCGCAGCAAGGTACGCAAGCTCATACCGGCAGCGCCTCCGCGACCGGCGCGTCGGAGACGATCGCGCCGTCGCGCATGGTCACGATCCGCTGGGCGGCACGGCCCACGTCGGGCTCGTGCGTCACCATCAGGATCGTCATCCCGTGCTCGGCGTTGAGGCGGCGGAAGAGCTGGGTGATCTCGTGTGACGATGTGGTGTCGAGCGCGCCCGTCGGCTCGTCGGCGAGGATCAGGCCGGGATCGTTCACGAGCGCGCGCGCGATCGCGACCCGCTGCTGCTGACCGCCCGACATCTGGTTGGACTCGTGCTGCGCCAGCTCGGCGATCCCGACGATGGCGAGCGCGCTGCGCGCGCGTTCGCGCCGCTCGTCGTCGGGGACGCCCGCGTAGAGCATCGGGAGCTCGACGTTCTCGATCGCGCTGGTGCGCGGGAGCAGGTTGTAGGATTGGAAGACGAAGCCCAGTCGGCGCGAGCGCAGGTCCGCCAGCGCGTCGGCGTCGAGGCGCGCGACGTCATTGCCTTCGAACCAATAGCGCCCGGAGGTGGGGCGGTCGAGCAGGCCGATCAGGTGCAGCAGCGTCGATTTGCCCGAGCCGGAGGCGCCCATGATCGCGACGAACTCGCCGCGCTCGATGGTCAGGTCGACGCCGGCCAGCGCGACCGTCGGCTGATCGGCCAGCTGATACAGCTTGCGCAGCCGTTCCAGGCGGACGACCGGGACCGCGTCGCTCATCGCCGCGCGCCGGCGCTGGTCAGCGAGCTCGACGTTCGCGTCAGTGCCGAGGCCGGCGCCGGCGTCGCGGACGCGGCGCGTTCGCTCGCGTCGGCGACGATCAGCGGGTCGCCGGCGTTCAACGCGCCGCGCAGGGGCGTGACCGCCGCTTGCGTCTCGCTGACGAGGACGATGCGTACCGGCACGAGCTGCGGTTGACCCGCGCGGAGCACGAAGACGCGGCCGGTGCGCCCGGCGACGACCGTGCGCGTGACGGACGCCATCGTGGTGCCCCACGGCGAGGTCGACGCCGTCGAGGGATGCTGCGTGCCGCCGGCCGGGGGCGCCCACTGCAGCGCCTCGAGCGGCACGATCAGCGCGCCCGTCACGCTCGCGACGTGAATGGTCGCGTTGGCCGTCATGCCCGGATAGAGCGCGCCGTCGCGGTTGTCGACGTAGACGACGGTGTCGTAGGTGACGACGTTGTTGACGGTCGTCGGGTTCTGTCGCACCTGGTAGACGACGCCGTGGAAGGTGCGGTTCGGATAGGCCAGCACGGTGAAGTCGGCGATCGCGCCGGCGCGGATGCCGCCGACGTCCGGCTCGCCGACGGCGATGTCGACCTCCATCTTCGAGAGGTCTTGTGCGATCGAGAACAGCGTCGGCGTTTGGAAGCTCGCCGCGACCGTTTGTCCGATCGAGATGTTGCGCGCGATGACCGTGCCGTTCACCGGTGAGGTGATCACGCTTTGGCGGACGTTGTAGTCGGCTTGCGCGACCTGCGCGCGCTCGACGTCGACGGCCGCGGCGGCGGCGCTCGCGCTCGCGTCGGCGCTGCGGGCCTGGGCGTCGCCGGCGGCGGCGGTCGCCTCTTGCGCGGCGAGCTGCGCGCGAGCCTGCTCGACCGCCAAGCGCGCCGCCGCGTAGGCGGCCTGGGCGGCGACCGCGGCCGAGACGTCGGCGTCGGTCTGGTTTTGTGCGATGTAGCCGCGCGCGAGCAGGGCGCGGTCGCGTCGAACGGTGAGGTTCGCGAAGTCGAGCGCGGCTTTGGCCTTCCCGACCTGCGCGACCGCGGACGCGAGCGCGGCGCGGTCGGCGGCCGCGTTCCGGCCGGCGGCGACGAAGGTCTGCCGCGCGCTCTGCGCCGTGGCGACGCCGGCTGCGAACTGACGCTGGGACTGCGTCTGCGCCGCGCTGGCCTGGTCGTACGCATCGCGGAAGGTCGTCGGGTCGATCTTCGCCATCACCTGGCCGGCCCGGACCTGCGAGTTGTAGTCGACGTCCAGCTCGGCGATCGTCCCGGAGACTTGGGTGCCGACCAGGATCAAGTTCTGCGGATTGACGGTGCCTTCGGCCGTAACCGTCTGCACGAGGCTGCCGCGTGTGACCGGGGCGGTGAAGTAGCCGACGGCGCGGCCGCCGCGCAGCCGCAGGACCAGCGCCAGCGCCGCCAGCGCCAGCAACAGCGCGAGCCCGGCCCACAGCAGCAACGGGCGCCGGCGCGAGCGCGGCGGCGGTGGCGGCGGAAGCGGTGAGAGCCCGGGCTGCGCGGGCGCGACGGTCAGGTGCATGGCCGCAGCGTAGAGCCTGCGGATGGCGAAGCCGTGAACGTCGTACGAAGGCGCGCGGACCGCGCGTTCACGCGCTCTTCGCGCCGGTGGCCGAACGGCCGCGCGTGCGGGTGAGCGGCTAGCCGGCGCGCAGGGAGGGCATCAGCCTCTCGGCGTTGCCGCGGCCGATCTGCGCCAGCGCCGCAGCATCGAAGCCGCAGCGCTCGAGCGCACCGACGTATTCGCCCGCGCTGCGGAACGGATAGTCCGTCCCGAACAGGATCTGCGCCGGCGGCACGAGCTGGCGCAGCGAGGACATCGCGCCCAAGTTCGACGACTGCGCGGTGTCGTAGAAGAAGCGCACCAGCTCGTGCTGCGCGCCGAACGGCAGCGCGCCGTGCATCGCCGGACTGGCGCCCAGCATCGCGAAGCGCTCGATCATGAACGGCATCGAGCCGCCGGCGTGGCAGAAGATGAAGCGAATGCGGCGGTATCGCGCGGCAGCCCCCCCGAAGAGCAAGCTCGCGATCGTGCGGCTGGTGTCGGTCCCGTACTCGACGACGCTGTCGGGGACGCCCGGCACGAGTCCCGTACAGCACGCGTTGCCGATCGGGTGCACGAACGCCACGACTCCGCGCCGGTCCAGTTCCGCCAGCACCGGTGCGAAGGACGCATCGCCGAGCCAGCGCCGCCCGTAGCTGGTGAACAGCGCGATCCCGTCGGCATGGAGCGCGTCGAGCGCGTAGGCGATCTCGGCCAGCGTTCCCTCGACGTCGGGCATCGGAACGGCGGCGAACAGCCCCAGCACGCCCGGGTGCGAGCGGGTCAGCGCGGCACCGGCCTCGTTGCAGGTGCGGACCAGCGCGCCCGCCGCGGATGCGTCGCCGAAGAAGAAGCCGGGTGCCGTGATCGAGAGGACCGCCGACGTGACGCCGCCGCGCGCCATGTCGGCGAGCGAGCGGTCCACGGTCCAGTTCCGCAGCACCGGCTGGAGCGGCACGTTGCGTCGCTCCATCTCCTCGACGTACGGAGGCGGAGCGAAATGATGGTGAACGTCGAGCCGCCCGCTCGGACCGCCGACCGGCATGTCCGCGAGACTCCGTGGCTGCGTCGATGAACTCCTGGCCCGAGCGGGGAAGCGGCGCTACCGCGTGCGCGTCACCTCGCCGGTCGCGCCGCCCGCGTGGACGCCGAGCGGCGCCCGCACCACCACCACCGGGACGTGCGCGCGCTGGAGCAGATCGGCCGCCACACTGCCCAAGAAAAAGCGCGGCATCGCCGCCCGTCCGTTGGTGCCGGTGACGATCAGCGACGCATCGCAGCTCCGGCTCTCGGCGACGATCTGCTCACCCGGATCGCCGCTGCGCACGATGGTCGTGCACGGGACGCCGTCGTCGTAGACGTGGCGCTTCGCGACGGCCAGGGTCTCGCTGCCGATGCCGGGCGGCAGCCCCGGTTCGACGACCATGATCAGTCGCAGCGCGACGTTCCGTGCGCGCGCAATCGCGATCGCGGTTTCGAGTGCCGCGCGCGCCGGCAGTGAGCCGTCGATCGCGACGACGACCGGTCCGCGTCCCGACGCATCGCCGACGTGGCAGGCGATGACGGGGACGTCGCTGCGCCGCATCAGCCCTTCGGCAAAGCTGCCCAGCAGCGTGTGCGCGAGACCCGTGCGCGCGTGCGTCCCGATGACGATCGCCTCGCTCCGCGTGCCGCGCACGACGTCCTCGACCACGCGTTCGCGCGATCCGACCACGACGTATGCCTCGGCGCCGATACCGCGCTTGCGCGCCATCGCGCAAGCGGCGTCGCAGTAGAATTGCCCCTCCTCGCGCAGCGTTTCGACCAGCGGGTCGAAGCCGGCGCCGGCGCCCTCGGCGAGCGGCAACAGGCTCTCGGACGGGTCGACGGCGTGACAGAAGGTCACCGAACCGCCGCCTGCGGCAAGCTCGAGAGCGAAGCGCACTCCTTCGCCCGACGAGGCCGTCCCGTCGACGGGGACGGTGAGGCGCGAAAATGCAGGCCTCATGGCGTCACGCGAGACCCGGCGCCGGAACGGTTCGCGAAGGCGCCTCGAAGGTCGTCACGCAGCCGCGGGGTGGACCGGTCTTCCTGGACCAGAATCTCGTTGGCGACGCCGCGCACGCCCACCATCCGCCGCACGTCGTGCGCGGCGTTGTCCTTCTGGTAGTGCCAGTCGACCACGCCCGAGAGCGTCAGCCAGCCATTGGTAACGGTGACGACGACGCTGTCGGCGGGGATCGTGACGTCGTAGGCCAGCGCGTCGGCGGCGCTGCGCGCGATGTCGGCGTCGGAGCGCCGGTGCAGTACGGGAAGGTCGACCGTCAGCTCATCGGCGATGCCGTCCAGGCCGCTGACGCGCCGGCACGCCGCCTCCGCGGCGAGCTTTTGCGCGTAGCTGGCGACGGTCCCGGTCAGGGTCACGATCCCGTTCTTGGCGATGACGCCGATACGGGCGGCGTCGATGCTGGGATCGAGCGCCAGCGCGTCGATCACGTCTCGCTGCAACGTGGTGTCGCTGTCCATCGTCGAAACATCCTCCTCGTCGAGAGCTCGAGCTGTGCCACGATGCTCTCGCTCCGCTTGGAAGAGCCGATGAACGCGGCGTGAAGGCCGGTGCGCGGGCGGGCGGACGAAACGGAACGACGACCTTCGCGCGGCCTTCACGCCGGCTTCTCGTCGATCGGCTTCGCTGTGTCCAAGCACCCGTCAGGAGGGAGCGTCGTCGATGGCCAGCAGCGCGCGCATTCGTACCGTGATCCGCGATTGGGTCGCCGCCTCCGGCGGCGTCCTCGCGCGGCTGCTCCCGGCCGCTGCACCGACGCGGGACGGCGTGCCGCACATGCTGCGCGACCCGTCGGCGAGCGCCGTCGTGGTGAGCTGCGAGCTCCCGCTCACCGCGCCCGCCGTGGTGGCGCTGGTCGAACGCGAAGCCGGACGGCTGCAAGCCGAGGTGAGCCCGAACCGCGTCGTGCTGACGTGTACGCGGACCGGCCCGGACAGCTTCGCCGTCGCCCTGGACGGGCAGCACGAAGGCCGCTGCGAGCCGATGTTCGAGGGAACGATTCGCGCCGACGGGATCGACGCCGGGCGGACGCGCCTGGTCATCAGTGGGCGCGCCGTGCGCAACGCGTCCGCCGCGGTTGAGCTCGACCTCGCCTACGTCGAAGGGCGGCTCCGCCGCATTCTCGAGCTGCTGGTTCGCCGCGCGGAACCGCGGCTCACGAGCCGCGCTTGACCGTCTCGAGCTCGTCCAGCGTGCGCGGCCAGTCGCGGCCGAGCAGACGCGAGAGGCTGCGATCGGCCAGCACGCGCCGGCCGGTCTGGCAGTTGGCACAGTAGTTGGTCTCGTTGTCCGCGTAGCGGATGCGCTGGATCGGCTCGCCGCAAACCGGGCACGGCCGGCCGTAGCGGCCGTGCACGGCCATGTCGTCGCGAAACGCCGTCACCTTCTCGGGGAAACCGTCCCGCGCTTCGGCCTTGAACTTCTCGGTCCACGCGCGCAGCGTCGCGCGCGTCGCGTCGTAGAGGCGCTGCCACTCCGGATCGCTCAACGCGCGCGTGAGCGCGATCGGCGAGAGGCGCGCGGCGTGCAGGATCTCGTCGGAGTACGCGTTGCCGATCCCGCTCAGGAAGCGCGGATCGGTGAGCGCGCGCTTGAGGGTGCGGTTCTCGCGTGTGAGCGCGGCGCGAAAGGCGGGCAAGTCGGCGGCGAAGACGTCGATCCCGCCCGGATCGAGCGCTTCGAGCGCCTCCACGCCGCGCACCAGGTACAGCGAGGCGCGGCGCTTCGTCCCGGCTTCGGTCAGCACCAGCGAGCCGTCGGGAAAGTCGAACGCCGCCAACGCGTTGCGGCCGGCCAGCTTCGCGCCCGCCGCGCGCCAGTGCAGCCGGCCTGCGATCATGAGGTGGAGCACCAGCCACAGGTCGCCCTCCAAACCGATCGCGATGCGCTTGCCGACCCGGCGCAGCGCGCGCACGGTGCGGCCGTCGACGGCGCCGATCGGCGGATCGGCGGTGCGCAGCAGAAACGGGTTGGCCAGCCGGACGCGCTCGAGCGGCCGGCCGACGATGCGCGGCTCCAGCGCGCTGATGTACGCCTCGACGTCGGGCAGCTCCGGCATCGCTCGACGACCTTGGCAGGCGAAACGCGCGGCTCCTGGGGGCCGGCGCGGTCGACGGGGAAGGAGGCGGCATGGACGAGGACGCGCGCGACGAGGCCACCTCGACGCTGCCGAAGTACCGGCAGCCCGGCTTCATGGAGAAAGAGCTCTCGCTCTACCAGGCCGCGCGGGCGGCGACGATCTCGGTTCGGCGCTATGGCGACAACACGATTCCCATCACGGCGGTGACGCCGGTCGACGCTCCGAACGCGATCGCGCCGGTCGAAGACTTCAACGACCCGAACGACCGTTGAGCGTCGACGAGCACGATCCGCATCGCGCGGCCGCTGCGGCGCGCGCGTCGCTCAAGCGCGCCGTCAAACGGTTGGGCTGGGTGCTGGTCGACGCGGCGACGGTCGAGGTGCGCGTCGAGCGCGCGGTCACGGTCGGCTCGCGCACGATCGTCGTTCGCGGCCGCGTGCCGATCGACGTCCCGGCCGAGTTGACGCCGGAGGCCGCCGCGGCCGCCGTCGCACCCCTGGTCGACCCGACGGTCGCGCAGTTCGCGCACGCGATGCGGCGTGCGGTCGGTACGATCCTCACCGACCCCGACGACGTTACGCAGACGCGCACGTTCGATCGGCCCTCGTTCTTCTCGGCGCTCGAAGAGGCGCGGCGTTTTCTGCTCGACGCCTGGCGCGCGCTCGAGAACCGGCGCGTCGACGAGCGCGTCGAGGCCGAGCTCGGGCTGCGCTTCTACCTCGAGGGCCTGGGCGGCGCGGAACGCACGCTCGAGTATTTCGTCGGCCCGACCAACTCGGGCAAGACGCACGCCGCGCTCGAGCTGCTGGCGGCCGCTGAGAGCGGGATGTATCTGGCTCCCTTGCGACTGTTGGCACTCGAGGTCTACGAGCGCCTGATCGAGTGGGGCGGGCGCGCGTCCCTCGTCACCGGTGAGGAGCGCATCCTCGAAGCCGGCGCGCGCCACGTCAGCTCGACGGTCGAGATGGTCGATCTGACGCGCGAGGTCGAGGTCGCGGTCGTCGACGAGGTCCAGCTGCTGGCGGACGAGCAGCGCGGCTGGGCTTGGACGCTCGCGATCGCCGCGGTCCGCGCCAAGCACGTCATCCTGTGCGGCTCGGAAGACGGGCTGCGCGCCGCGACGCGTTTGGCCGAGCGGCTCGGTACGACGATCGCGGTGCGGCGCTTCGAACGCAAGAACCCGCTACGCGTCGTGCCGGCGGCGGGGGTGAGCGGCTTGCAGCCGGGCGACGCCGTGATCGCGTTCTCGCGGCGCGCCGTCATCGAGTATCAGCAGCAGGTCGTGCGCGCGGGCCTGGGGTCGGCGGTGATCTACGGCTCGCTCTCGCCCGGTGTGCGCCGTCGCGAAGCGGAGCGGTTTCGCACCGGCGCAGCGCAGGTCGTCGTCGCGACCGATGCGATCGGCCTGGGCCTGAACCTGCCGATTCGGCGCGTCGTCTTCGCGGCGGTGCGCAAGTTCGACGGCGTCGCGACGCGGAACCTCACCGCCGCCGAGATCCGCCAGATCGCCGGCCGCGCCGGCCGCTACGGGTTGCACGAGGAAGGGCTGGTGACCGCGCTCGACGCGCGCGACGTCGGCCTGATTCGCCGCGCGGTCGAAGGACGTGCGCCGGAGGCGCCGGACGGTCCGCTCTGGATCTCGCCGACCGACGAGCACCTGCGGCGACTCGGAGCGATCATCGGCACGACGCGGGTCAGCCGCCTGCTGGACTTCTTTCGCACCCGCGTCCTCGCGAACGATGCGCAGCTGCGGATCGCCGACGTGAGCGCGCAGATCGACGTGGCGCTGGCGCTCGAGCTCGCTGACGGCTTCCTCGCGCTGCCGTTTGAGACGCGCGCGGTGTACAGCCGGGCGCCGGTGTCGACGCGCGGCCCGAGCCTGGACGTGCTGGCCCGCTGGGGCGCGGCGCACGCGCGCGAGGGCGTCGTGGCCGGCGACGAGCTGGCGCGCTTGGGCGGACGCGACCGGCTCATGATCGACGAGGACCGCTCGCGCTTGGCGACGTTGTATCTCTGGTTAGCGCAGCGCTTCCCCGACGTGTACGTGAACGCCCACTTCATCGCGGAGCTGCGGGACGAAGCCGACGCGGGGATTCAAGCGACGCTGCGCGCACGGGGCTCGCACGCGCCGCACGCGACGGTTCCACCGCCGCGCCGCACAATCGTGCGCCGGCCGCCACGCCCGTCGTATCCGAAGCCGCGTCGCCGGCACTGACGGGAAGGCCGTGCTCGCGCGCGCTGCGAATGCGCGCCGGGATGAAGCTACGCGCCGCGAGTTTCGCTCTGTGCTTGAGCGTTACCGCAATCGCCGCTGCGCCCGCGCGCACGCCGGCAGTCAGGCCGGCGACGACCACCTCGCCGTCGCCGAAGCCAAAGCCGACGCCGCATCTGAGCAAGTGGCAACAGCACGAGCTGGAGATGTATCGCGCTTCCGCGCCGGCCGACGAGTATTTCGGCCGGATGAAGATGAGCTTTCTCGGCATGAACAACACGTTTCATGACGCCGCAATCACGGCGGGCGACCACACGACCAATCCCGCGATCATCGCCAAGGTCGCGTTCGCCGAAGAAGCGCTCGACGCGTGGGGTCGCAAATATCCGCACGATCCACAGTTGGCGCGCACGTACTTCTTGGCAACGGTCGTCGACCGCAAGATCTGGGTAAAAGCGAACCAAGATCGCGCCTGGGTCTACCTCAACCGGCTCGTGCAGCTGTTCCCGGACTCGTATTTCGGCAAGCTGGTCAAGCGCGATCTCGTCGTCGGCTTCACCGAGCATTACTACGCCGATCCCGTGCCGTGCCCGGCGCCGACCGATACGCCGACGCCGACCCCCGAACCCACCGTGTCGCCCTCGCCGACACCGGAGCCGCGTCGCGGGCATCGTGAGCCGCCGCCGACGCCCACGCCGACCCCCACCGCGACGCCGACCCTCGAGCCCACGCCGAGCCCGACGCCGACGCCGACCGTCACCACGCCGGCACCGCATCTGACGATCGTCGTGCTGCCGCAAGCCTGCGTGCCGCCCGCCACGCCGAAGCCCACGCCCTCGCCGTCCGCCATGCCGACGCTGACGGCCGCACCGGCGGCACCCGTCGAGACGCCGAGCGGCACGCCGCTACCGGCTCCCCCGGCACCGACGCCGGGGCCGACGATTTCGCCACACCCCTAGTCGGGCCGCCTCAGCGGGAGTACCATCAGCGCATGCGTTGGCTTTCGATCATCGGCGTGCTCGCCGCAGTCGCGCCGCGCGCCGTGGGCGCGCAGGCGCCCGCACCAATCGCCGTCACCTCCTGCACGGTACTGCAATATCAACCAGTGCGCGCGCATCCGTTCTGGAACCCGTGGTTCGTTCCGCCGAACGGCAGCCCGTACACCGACGGCCTGCAGATTACGTACGTCAATCGCAGCAGCCAACCGGCGACCCGCGTCGCGTTCTTGGTGAACTACCGCGGCGCCGTCGAGCACGTCGTCGACGAGGGAACGTTCTCGCCCGGCGTGTCGATCACGCACACGTTCGGCCAGTTCAACGGCTATGCATATCTCGGCCCGCGGCCCAACGTGTGCCGGCCGGTCGCGGTTCGCTTCGCGGACGGCTCGATCTGGCGCGCGCCCGGCATCACCCGCTCCTCGACGCGCTGAGCGCCGCTCGTCTCAGGCGCTGCTCCCCCCGAGGAGTGCGATCTTCTCGGCGGTGTCGCTGCCGGTTTGCGGAGAGAACAGAACCAGCTTGAGCCCCGGCTGCTCGACGACGTCGAATTGCTTGAACCGCAGCAGCAGCTCGCCGGCGCGGTCGTGCTCGACCGGCTGCAGCACTTCGTGGATCTCGTCGACCGCATACTCCGCCCACCACTTCACGAACAGCGGGCTGATCGCGTTGAGCTGCTCGGCCAGCGCGGCGAATGACGGCGGCGCGCCGCGCCGCGCGTACGTCATGCGAAAGTCCGCGACGCACGCGCGCGCCAGAGGTTCGAAATTCGCAAGGTGTGCCGGCCCCCATTCCTGGCGCAGCAGCCGCCAGAGGAAGTTGCGCTCGAGGGCCTGCGCATTCGGCCGCATCCCGAAGATCGCGGCGAATTCCCGGTTCCAGACCAAGATGTCGTACCGTCCGTTGCGCACGAACGCCGGACAGCGGAACTCGTCGACGACGTCGCGCAGCGACGGTTGCTCGCCGACGTCGTCGGCGACGTCCGGATGTTGCGGCGGGCGGCCCGCCAGCTCGAAGAGATACTGCGTCTCCACCGTGTTGAGTTGAAGGACCGCGGCGATGTTGCTGAGGACGCGCACCGACGGGCGAATGTCGCGGCCCTGTTCGAGCCAGGTGTACCAGGTCGAGCCGACGTTGGCGAGCTCGGCCACTTCCTCGCGGCGCAGGCCGACGGTGCGACGCTTCCCGTTTGCCATGAACCCGTACGTACTCGGTGTGATTTGCTTGCGTTTGGTTCGCAAGAACGTCGCCAACTCTGATCGCGCGTTACCCGTGTTCGCGTCCGTTGAGCAACTCATGTCCGCTCCCCACGCTGGACATCCGACAGCTACCGTATCAGGCTACCACTAGCATTGGGTAGGGACAAGTATAGAGCGCCGGTCACCGTGCAATCGGGACACGTGTAGTGTTGCTCGACGCTACGGGACCTCGCGCCCACGCTGGTCTTGGCCCAGTGACCGAGCGCGAATGTACTAAGGCCTTAGTTGACAAGTCGCGGCTGAGGCGCTAGGGTGTACTAAAGCCTTAGTAGTCTCGCCGTGAGGTGTCCGTTGGGCCGCGAGAAGCGCAAACCCCTGACCAAAGCCGAGCTGCGCGTGATGGAGGTCCTGTGGACCCTGCGCAGCGCCACCGTCGCCGACGTCCAGGCGGCGATTTCCGAGCCGCTCGCCTACACGACGGTGCTCACCATGCTGCGCATCCTCGAGCAGAAGGGCTTCGTGCAGCGCCAGGCCGACGCGCGTGCCCACAGCTACTTCCCGGTCGTCGAGCGCGACGACGCCGTCGGTTCGGCGGTCGGCGATTTGGTGCAGTCGTTCTTCGCCAACAGCAAGGGCGAGCTGGCGGTGCGGCTGGTCGCGGAGTCGCGGCCTTCCGACGCCGAGCTGGCCAAGCTCAAAGAGCTGATCTCGCGCTATGAAGAGGAGAACCCATGATCGCGCCGCTCGCGCACGTCCTCTTCGTGTACTTGCTCGACGGCGTGTGGGAAGGCGCGCTGTTCGCCTTGGCGGCCGCGCTCGTGCTGCGCTCGATGCCGCGCGGCAACGCGACGACCCGCTACGCGGTGCTGGTGCTCGCGCTGTGCGCGGTGGTCGTCGTCCCGCTCTTGACCGCGTGGCTGACGCTGCGCAGCGCGCCCGCGACCGTCGCGACGACCCCGGCGACGATCGTCTTGCGCACGAACGCCGACGATCGGTTGCGCGTGCGGGTGCTGCGCGAAGACCTGCCCGCACTGGTGACGCCGCCGAGCGAGCCGCGGCTGCCGGCGTTCCAGCGCTGGAACCTGCCG
Source organism: Candidatus Sulfotelmatobacter sp. (assembly GCA_035504415.1). Lineage (NCBI taxonomy): Bacteria > Pseudomonadati > Acidobacteriota > Terriglobia > Terriglobales > Candidatus Korobacteraceae > Candidatus Sulfotelmatobacter > Candidatus Sulfotelmatobacter sp. Next base: position 471,111 of record DATJRY010000017.1, read on the forward strand.
ATCCCGCGTCTGCTGGCGCTCGGCGTCGTCGGCGCGTGGCTGCTGGGAATGCTCTACGTCGGCCTGCGCCTGGTCATCAGCCTCGCGCACCTCGAAGGCCTCAAGCGCAACGCGCTGCCGTTGCCGCTCGCCTATCGCGACCGCCTCGTCGCGTGGACGAACGCGGTCAAGGGATCGCGCGGCGTACGCCTCTGCCGCTCGGCCGAGGTGACGATCCCGATCGCGGTCGGCCTGTTCGACGCCATGATCCTGGTCCCCGAGGCGCTGCTCGACGCGCTTTCGAGCGAGGACATCGATCGCATCATCCTGCACGAGCTCGCGCACTTGCGCCGGAACGACGACTGGCTCAACGCGTTCGAGCGCGTGGTGAGCGCGGTGCTGTTCTTCAACCCGGCCGTGCTCTGGCTGGTCGCCCGGCTCGATCTCGAGCGCGAGGTCGCGTGCGACGATTGGGTCGTGACGCAGACCGCGCAGCCGCTGCCGTACGCGCATTGCCTGGTGCGGGTGGTCGAATCGGCCAGCTGGCCGTACCGCGCGATGGCCGCGCCCGGCGTGTTCGTCACCCGGCGCAGCATGTCGATCCGCATCGAGCGGCTGCTCTCGGCGCACCGCGACGTGCGCTCGCGGGTCGCGCTCGGACCGGCCTCGCTGGCGGTGGCGTCGATCGCGGCGCTGGGCGTCCTGGCGGCCTACGTCTCGCCGTCGATCGCCGACGAACCGCCCGCGACAGCGGCGGCGCCGCCGGCGATCGCGACGCCGCACGTCGTGCATACCCTCTCGCCGGAACAACGGCTGGTCGAGTGGGCGGTCGTCCCGGCCGCCGCCGCGCCCCACGCGAGCGCGGTGGCCCTCGCGAGCGCCGTGCCCAAGCGCGCGCCGGCCGTCGCTTCGCTCGCGCCGCTGCGGCCCGTCCCCGCAGCCGCGGTGAAAGCGCGGCCCGCGGACGGAAGGCGTACGTACGGCCCGTACGCGTACGCCTACGCCGCCCGTCCCGAGCCGGTGCCGAGCCCGGCGCCGGCGCGAATCGGTGACCCGACGCAGGTCGCGAACGACGACTACATCAGCGAGCTCGCCGCCGCCGGCTACACGCACCTCACGCTCGATCAGCTGATTCGGATGCGTAGCGTCGGCGTCACGCCGGCGCTGATCCGGGACCTATCGGCGGCCGGCTTCACGCACCTCTCGCCCGACGAGCTGGTCCATCTGGCCGCGGTGGGAGTCGACGGTCCGTACGTGCGCAGCATGCGTTCGCTGTTCGGCAATACCCTGAGCGTCGAGGACGTCGTTCAGCTGCGCGCGGTCGGCGTGACGCCGGAGTACGTGCAGACGCTCAAAGCCGACGGCCTCGCCTCGCCGAGCGTCTCCGACGCCGTCAGCGCGCGCGCCGTCGGACTCGACGGAGACTACATCCGCACGATGCGCGCGCGCTTCGGCAACGCGAGCGTGCGCGAGCTGCGCAACGCGCAGGCGGTCGGCGTGACGCCGGAGTACGCCGACCAAATGCGCGTCGCCGGACTCGGGAACCTCGATCTGCGGCAGCTGCAGCAGGTGCGCGCGCTCGGGCTCGACGCCGACTACGTGCGCTCGATGCGAACGCGGTTCGGGAACCTGAGCGCGGGACAACTCACCAACGCGCGGGCCGTCGGGCTGACGCCCGAGTACGCCGACCAGATGCGCGCGGCCGGTCTGCCGAACCTGAGCTTCGACGACCTGCGCCGCCTGCGCGAGTTCGGCATCGATCCCGACTTCATCAAGAGCTGCAAAGCGCACGGGTTCACGAACTTGTCGGTCGATCAGCTCGTGCGGATCCGCGCCAGCGGGTTGCTGTGAGGACGTTTCGATCGCTCGCGCGGCTGGGCGCGCTCGCGCTGCTGCTGCTGGCGGCGCCGCGCCCCGTGCTCGCCGCGCAGCAGGTCAGCGGCGACTGGAGCGTTCACGAGCGGCCCGGCCCGCCGGCGCGCCTCGCGCTGCGCCTGGATACCGACGACGCCGACTTCTCGAGCGATCGCTACGCGCCGGCCGATCTGGGCCTTTCGCTGCACGAGCTCGACGCGCCGGGGCATCACGTCACCTTCACCATCAACCGCGACGCCGGACGCTTCGCCTGCGACGGCTGGGTCGGCGGGGGCTCCGGCGCCGGGACGTTCACGTTCACGCCGAACCCGGGGTACCTGGACGCGTTGCGGCAACGCGGACTCGCGCCGCCGAGCGACGAGCGGCTGTTCAGCGCGGCGAGCCTCGACCTTTCGCTCGCCTACGTCGACGCGATGCGCGCGGCGCTGCCGGCGGTCGACTTTCACGACCTGATCACGCTGCGCGCGATGCGGATCGACACCGACTACATTCGTCTCGCCGAAGCGCACGGTTTCCACAACCTGAGCGCCGCAGAGTTGATCCGGGCGCGCGCGCTGCGCATCTTCTAGGACCAGGTTTCTCCGGCGCCGAGCCGGTGCACAAGGGAGCATGGCCTCCCGTGCCCGGTCGGTAGCGTGGCTGCTCGCGCTGAGCCTCGCGCTCGGCGACGCCCTCCGCATCCCCGCCCGGATCGCCCTCGCCAGCCGCGTCGGTGACGCCGTCGGCGACGATCACCAAGCTCGGCTCGTATCACATCGCGCCGGGGAAGATCTTCGTGGCGGGCATCTCGTCGGGCGGGTTCTTCGCCGTGCAGATGCATTTCGCGCACGCCGGCGTGGTGCGCGGCGCGGCGATCTATGCCGGCGGCGTCGACTGGTGCGCGCAGGACAACGTCGCGCTGGCGCTGGTCGACTGCGGCGGCGAGACGGTGAACGGTCAGGCGCTCTACAGCAGTACGCTCGCGCAATCGGAGTCGTACGTCGACCAGCAGTCGGCGGCGCAGACGATCGATCCGGAAGCGGACATCGCCGGTCAGCCCGTCTACCTGTGGTCGGGGACGCAAGACCAGGTCGTCAACCCGAAAGAGATGGCCGATCTGGCCGCCGAGTACGAGCATTACGGTGCTCGCGTCACGTTCGACAACGGCTATCCGGCCAACCACGGTTGGGAGTCACCCAACGGGCAGGTCGCGTGCGGCACGGCGGCCGAGCCGTACATGATCGCCTGCGAGGGCGCGAACGGACAGCCGTACGACTCCGAGCAGACCTGGCTGACGCTGTTCCTCGGCACGCTGCAGCCTCGTAACGACGGGACGCTGCGCGGAGCGCTGTTGCGCTTCGACCAGACCGAGTTCGGCGCGTCGGCGGCGAACTCGATGGATACCAACGGCACGGTCTTCGTTCCGCAGACGTGCGCCGCCGGCGCGAGCTGCGGCCTCGTCGTCGCGCTGCACGGATGCCTGCAAGGCCACGCGCAAATCGGCGACGACTTCGTCACCGAGGGCGGCATCGATCAGTGGGCCGACGGCAACGGCATCGTCGTCCTCTATCCGTACGCCGTCGAGTCGGCCGGCCCGCAGCCGTACAACCCGCAGGGCTGCTGGGACTGGTGGGGCTACGACGACCCGAGCTATGCCCTCAAGGCCGGCACGCAGATGCAGATCATCTACGCGATGGTCCAGCGCGTCGCCGGCACCCCGTAGAACGCACTAGAAGTGCATCAGGCTCATGACGATTGCGGTGAGCGAAACCTCCAGACCGCTCAGTGCGAGCAGATCCTGCCGCATGCGCGCGCTACGCGGCCGTGATGTGAACCATTGCCGCCATTTGATCGCGAGAATGACGCCGAAGCAAATCGTTGGAAGAAAGTAGGCGACGCCTACCCACGCGTTCGGCACTGGAAGGATCTTGAACATGATGAATGTTGCGCGAGACGACAGTCATCCCCGTCTTCGCAATCGTTCGGTCCCACTCGGCTATGATTATACCAGTCAGTAGTGGAGCCCGCTATAGCGTACTACAGGGCATGGCTAGATTGTCAAGACTCAGGCGAAGCGGAGGGTGCCGTCGTCGAGGCGGCCGGTGTGCAGGGCCAGGAAGTCGAGGATGTAGTTGTCGCCGGTGCGCCACGGGAACGGGCCGCGTTGCGGAAGCCGGCCGCGGGCGCGCTGGACGTAGCCCGAGGTGAGCGTGAGCAACGGTTCGCGCGCGAGGTCCTCGCGCAGCGGGCGCGGCGTCGCGGTCGTGAAACGGCGGCGGCGCATGTAGCGGATCAACCGGGCGACGTAGCGCGCGTTCAAGTCGACTTTGAGCGTCCACGACGAGTGCGTGTAGCCGAACGCGAAGGCCAGGTTGGGCACGCCCTCGAGCATCGTGCCTTTGTAGACCAGGCGTTGCGAGACGTCGACCGGCTCGCCGTCGACGCGCAGCGCGACGCCGCCGAAGAACTGCATCGTCAGCCCGGTCGCGCTGACGATCACGTCGGCCGGCAGCTCGTCGCCCGACTCCAGCCGCACGCCGTGTTCGGTGAGCTCGGCGATCCGTCCGGTGACGACCGAGGCGTCGCCGCTGCGCAGCGCCTTGAAGAGATCGGCGTCCGCGGCCAGGCAAAGCCGCTGGTCCCACGGCTGATACGAGGGGTTGAAGTGCACGTCGACGTCGTGTCGTGCCGGATCGTAGGACGCGCCGAACGCGCGCAGCACGCCGCGCCGGATCAGCTGCCGGAAGCGGTCGGGCCGCTTGCGCGCCAAGCCGTAGACGAACGAGCTGTAGGCGACGTTCTTCCACCGCACGACCGCGTCGGCCAGCGGGCGCGGCAGCCAGCGGCGGATGCGGTGCGCGAGCTCGTCGCGCGAGGGGAGCGCCGCGATGTACGAGGGCGAGCGCTGCAGCATCGTGACGTGCGCGGCGGTTCCGGCCAGCGCCGGCACCAGCGTGACCGCCGTCGCGCCGCTGCCGACGACGACGACGCGCTTGCCGCGCACGTCGAGATCGGCGGGCCAGAACTGCGGGTAGACGACCGGCCCCGCGAAGCGCGCCATGCCGGGCCACTCCGGCGCGTATCCGCCCGCGTAGTCGTAATAGCCCGCGCACGCCAACAGAAAGCCGCAGGTCAACGTCGCGGTCGCGCCGTTCACCGAACAGGTCACGGTCCAGTGCGCTTGCGCGCTCGACCACTCGGCGGCCACGACCGTATGGCGGTAGCGAATGCGGCGATCGATCCCGTAGTGCGCGGCGGTCTCGGCGACGTAGGCGCGGATCGTCGCGCCGTCGACGATCGACTTCTCACCGCGGTACGGCCGGAACGGGAAGCCGAGCGTGACGATGTCGGAGTCCGAGCGAATGCCGGGATAGCGGAAGACGTCCCAGGTGCCGCCGAGGGCGGAGCGGCTCTCGAGGATCGTATAGGTCAGTTCGGGGTTGCGCTCGTGGAGACGGTACGCGGCGTCGATGCCGGAGATCCCCGCTCCGACGATGACGACGTCATAGTCCACTTGTGCCATCGCAGAGGACCTCTCGTCGGCGAATCGTGCGGTCCCTGCGCACCGCCGTAGGAGCTCGCCGACGCCGCACCAAAGGGCGCCCGCGACTCCTCAGCTCCGTTCGGAGGCCGGCGTGCGTTTCCAATCCTTCGGTGCGGTGTTCTTCCTCGCGCTCGCCGTCGGCTGTTCCGGCGGCGGCTCGGGGACACCGGCCGCGCCGTCCGCGCCGTCGGGATCGCAGTCGGCTCCGAGCGCGACCGCGACGCCGAGCGCGACACCGTCGGCGCGACCGAGCGCGTCGCCGACGCCGACGGCATCCCCGACGCCGACCGCCGCGCCGTCATCCACCCCCGGCTCGACGCCGTTCGCCTGCAACGACGCGCAGTTCCTGACCGATCAGAGCGAGTTCGGCGCGGGCACGCTCAGCGGCGATCAGCTGGTCGACGTGTGCGGCAACGTCACCTCCGTGCTGGCCGAGCAAGACACCAGCAGCGGTCACCACGGCTACTTCTACGTCACGATGCCGTCGGGGTATCAGATCGAGATCGTCTCGAACCTCGATGCGATGGCCGAGGCGTCGACCGATCAGCCGCCGGCGTGGCCGTGGGTCGCGACCGGCCAGTACGTCTACGTGCAGGGCCGGTACTACTACGACAACGCGTCGAGCCAGGGGATCGACTGGACCGAAGACGACACCGGTTCGTGGCCGTACGTCGGCTGGGTCGCGGTATGCGACGCGAACGGCAACAACTGCGTGAAGTACTGGTAGCGGCGCGGAATCTCAGCGCAGGGCGGCCACGATCGCGTCGCCCATCGCGCTCGTCGTGGCGGTGCCGCCCAGATCCGGCGTGAGCGTCGTTCGCGCGGTCATCACCGCCTCGACCGCGTCGGCGATGCGCTGCGCGGCGTCGCTCGCCGCGGCGTCGCCGTGCTTGCGGCCCAGCCACGCCAGCAGCATTTGGCCGGAGACGATCATGGCGTAGGGGTTGGCGACGTTGCGGCCTGCGATGTCGGGCGCCGAGCCGTGCGTCGCTTGCGCCATCGCCTTGTGCGGCCCGGCCGAGAGGCCCGGCGCCAAACCCAATCCGCCGACCAGGCCGGCCGCCTCGTCGGAGAGGATGTCGCCGAACATGTTGGTGGTGACGACGACGTCGTACCGCTGCGGCGTCATCACCAGGCGCATCGCGAAGGTGTCGACGATCGCCTCGTCGAGCATGACGTCGGGAAACTCCCGGCCGACGCGCTTGACCTCCTCGACGAACATCCCGCAGCCGAGCTTGAAGACGGTGTCCTTGTGAACGACGGTGAGGTGCTTGCCCCGCGTGCGCGCCAGCTCGAACGCCTCGCGCGCGACCTTGGCCGAGCCATTGCGGGTGATGACGCGCACCGAGATGGTGACGTCGTGCGTGGGCCGGAACTCGCCGCTGCCGGCCACGACGTTGCGGTCGGGTTGAAAGCCTTCGTTGTTCTCGCGCACGATCACCAGGTCGACGTCCTGGTGGACGGACGGGATGCCGGGATACGACTTGACCGGCCGGATGTTGGCGAACAGGTCGAAGTGCTTGCGCAAGATCGGGTGCGGGTTGGGCGCTTCGGCGACCTTCGGATAGGCCATGTGCCCGATCGGGCCCAGCACCCAGCCGTCGAGCTGCGCGAGTCGCTCGAGCGTATCGGCCGGCATCGTCGTGCCGAGCGTCTCGTACGCCCGGCGGCCGATCGGAACGTCTTGCCATGCGATCTGCAAGCCGCTCAGCCGCGCCGCGGCCCGCATCACCTTGACGGTCTCGGGCACGACCTCGTGTCCGATGTCGTCGCCTTCGAGGACACCGATCTTCATGTCGCGTTTCCCCTCCGCGGGAGGTTCAGGGCGAGAGCGCTTCGAGGGCGCGGCCGTTGGTGACCGGGCCGAAGACGCCGATACCGATGATGATGGCCAGCATCGCCGCGTCGATCATGGTGAAGACGCCGACCGTGCCGTACGCGGCCAACAGATTCCCGACCCAGTAGCCGACGAAGATCGAGCTGATCCGGCTCCACGAGAAGGTGAAGCCGATCGCGCGAGCGCGGATGCGGGTCGGGAACAGCTCGGCCGCGTAGGGGTGAAAGACGCTGATCATCCAGTTGTTGCCGAGCGCGATCAAGCCGCCGCAGACCAGGATCAGCGGCACGTTCCGCGCCCCGGCGAAGATCGTCCCGGCGACGCCGATGAGGATCGCGGTCAGCACCAGCTGCCACTTGCGCTCGACGCGTTCGGCGAAGTAGCTGCCGACCAGCGCGCCGACCGGTGCCAGCAGCACGATGATCGCCGTGTACGTCAGCGTGTGGATGATCGGGAAGCCCTGTTTGGTCAAGAGCACCGGCACGAACGAGGTGAAGCCGAAGACCGCAATCGTCTGGCAGAACTGGAACACCGAGATCATCAGCGTGCGCGGCAGGTAGAAGCGGCTGAACATCTCTTGCCAATGACCTTGCTGCATCCCCAGCTCCGGCGAGCTCGGATCGGGCGGCGGCAGCGAACCGCCGCGTTCGGCGATCACGCCCTGCTCGATGCGGGTGACGACGGCGTCGGCCTCGGCGGCACGCCCATGCGCCTCGAGCCAGCGCGGCGATTCCGGCAGCCCGCGCTGGACGAAGAAGACGACGATTCCGCTGAGCGCGCCGATCAGCACCACCCAGCGCCAGCCTGAGAACCCGAGCGGGTCGTGTGGCACGAGCCAGGCGGCCAGGAACGCGGCGACCGGGATCGCCGAGAGCACGAAGACGAACGAGGTCGTCATGTACTTGCCGCGTAGGCTGCGCGGCGTCAGCTCGGCCATGTAGCTGTCGTTGTTCACCAGCTGCATGCCGACCGCGAAGCCCGCGATCAGCCGCGCGGTGTCGATGAGGAGCGGGTCGCTCAGGAACACGATCGCGAGCTGCGCGAGCGAGTAGACGACCATCGAGGAGACGAAGACGGCGCGCCGGCCGACGCGGTCGGAGACGAACCCGAATACCGCGGTGCTCAGGAACATCCCCACGAAGAACGAGGCCAGGAAGCTGGCGAAGCTGTGGTAGTCGAACAGCCCCTTGTTCTCGATGGTGTAGATTCCCGAGCGCACGAAGCCGGGGGCGATGAAGCCCGGCATGAACAGCTCGTAGAACTCGAACCAGCCGCCGCTCGCGATGCGAGCGATGACGCCGAGCAGATAGCGCGAGGGCGGCAGCCGATCGATGCGCCCCAGCACGGAGACGCGCGGCGCGGCCGCGGCGGTCAACGCGTCACCGCCATGGCGGCGTGTCCGTTGGCCACCGGTGCCTCGCGCCGCGCGGCCTGCGCGAGCTGGGCGACGTCGCCGAGCCCGGCGACGTCCCAGCAGAGCGCGAGCACGCGCCGCGCTTGTTCCGGGCCGAGAATCGGATCGGCCAGGCCGTGGAACTTCGCCTCGAGGTCGGCATCGGTCATCGGGCGTGCCAGCGAGCCGATCGCGTGCTCGACGTGCAGCTCGTACATGGTGCCGTCGGTGAGCGTGATCGCGACGTGGGCTTGGTCCGCGGCCAGCGCCGGATCGATCTCCGCGCGGATGCGATCGCGCAGCGCGACGACCGCCGGATCGGCGACCACCGCGTCGGAGAACTGCGGCTCGCCGGCGGCACCGGCGATCAGCGCGACGGCGGCCGCGTGATAGACGCTGAACTTCCCTTCGAGCCCCGTCTGCGGCGTTTTCTTGCCGGTCAGCTCGAGCACCAGCGGGTGCACGCGCAGCGCGACCGACGCGATGTCGCCGGGCACGAGCTGCTCGGCGTTGCGCAACTGGATGCAGCCGTCGATGGTGGGGTGGATGACGATGCCGCACGCGAACGGCTTGTAGGTATTCGCCAACAGCTCGTAGCGCTCGCCGAGTCCCTGCGTGATCTCGTCGTAGTCGCGCGCCACGCTGAGCACGTTGGCCCAGCCGCGCGGCGCTTCGATCGCCTGCTCCGAGCAGGTGAAACCGCGCTCCGCGAGGAGCGCCGCGGCCAGACCGTTCTGCGCGGAGCGGCCGGGATGGAAGCTCTTGGTCATCGTGCCGAACATCTCGCGCAGGCCGACCGGCTGCGTCGCCGCCAGCCCGAGCGCCCACGCCATGTGCTGTTCGTCCAATCCGAGGACCTTGCCGATCGCCGCGGCGGCGCCGAAGACACCGGTCGTCCCGGTGATGTGCCAGCCGACGTCGTAGTGCTCCGGGTAGACGGCGTTGCCGATCCGGCACTCGACCTCGACCCCGAGCACGAACGCGTTGACGAAGTCGGTGCCCCTCATCGGCCGCTGCTCCGCCCAGGCCAGGAGCGCGCTCGCGACCGGGCCGGCGGGGTGGATGACCGTACGCAAGTGCGTGTCGTCGAAGTCGAACACGTGCGAGCTGATGCCGTTCATCAGCGCCGCGTGGAGCGGGTCGAGCCGTTCGGAACGCCCGAGGACGCTCGCGGTCGCCGGCCCCGAGAACGGTCCGAGCGCGGCGATCGCGACGTCCAGCGTCTCGTGGTGCGACCCGCCGATCGCACAGCCGGCCCAGTTGACGACGGCACGGGCGGCTTCTTTGCGGACCGGCGCGGGCAGCGCGTCGGGGCGCGCCTCGACGACGTAGCGGGCCAGCGTGCGCGTCACTCCACTCGACATGGCGCGGTCTACGGTCACGGCGCCAAGGCGACCTTCCACGCCGTTCCGGTCAGCGGAACAGACCGGCGTCGAGCTGAAAGCGGGGGCCGATGAAGCTCGCACCGGGACTGCGCGTCGGGCCGTCGGCGATTCACGGCCGCGGCTGCTTCGCCACCGCGCGTTTCGCGCGGCGGCGCAAGATCGCCGAGTACACCGGCGAGCGGATCACCAACGCCGAGGCCGCGCGCCGCAGCGCCGGCCGGCCGGTGCTGCGCATCAGCGGCCTGGACCAGCGCTGGTCGATCGACGGCGGCCGGGGCGGCAACGGCACCCATTACATCAACCACTCGTGCCGACCCAACGCGTTCTTGCAGACGTTCGGAAAACGACTGCTCGTCCTCGCGCTGCGCGACATCCGGCCCGGCGAGGAGATCACCGTCGACTACGTCGACACGTACCACTCCGACCGCAAGCGCTGCGGCTGCCGCGTTCCGGGCTGTCGCGGAACGATCAACAAGCCGAAGCGCGCGTAGCCGGAAGCGGTCGCCGGATCAGGTGCCCCCCGACTTGCAGATCAGACGCTGGATGCGCTCGAGCGTGACCAGGCCGTCGGTCAAGACCTCGTCGATCGTGCTCAAGAACCCGCGCAGCCGTTCGATGTCGTCCGTCGCGACCTCGATCAGCATGGGCAGGTCCCCCGGCGCGTCGGGGTTCCAGTCGACCGAGAGCCGCCGATGGCTTCCGAAACCTTCGATCCCCCGAAAAACGGTCGCGCCACGGAAGCCGTGCTCGAGCAGCCGTTCGACCAACGCCTGCGTCGTCGAACGTTTGCCGGTGCGCGCGCTCTCCGAGACGTAGATCCGCATGAGCACGGCGTTGTGAGCGATCATGGTCCGGTCATCTCCTCGTCGAAACGGCCCGTCCGACAGGCCCGCCGCCCGCGGTAGCGTATCACTCGGCCATGATCGCTGACCCGTCCTTCGTCCAGGGGCAGCTGCTGCGGATCTTCGTCGGCGAGGATGCCCACTACCATGGGCAGCCGCTCCACCTCGCGATCATCGAACTGCTCAAGCGCGAAGGGGTCGCCGGCGCCAGCGCCTTTCGGGGCATCGAAGGCTTCGGCTCGCATCACGAGATCCACCTCAACCGCGTCTTCGCGATCGGCGGGAAACTGCCGATCTTGATCGAGGTCGTCGACTCCGAGGAGCGCATCGCGGCGCTGCTGCCGCAGATCGAGCAGATGATCGACGAAGGCGCGGTGACGCTCGAGCGGGTCGAGTACCGGCGCTTTCTCAACGCGCGCTGACACCGGTCAGCCCCGCAGCTCGTCGCTCACGACGAGGACCGGTGTTTGCGCCAGCCGGAGGACCGTGTCCGACACGCTGCCCAGGAGCTTGCGCTCGAGGCTGCCGCTGTGACGGCGCCCGACCACGATGAGGTCGGCGCCGATGCGGTGCGCCGCGTCGACGAGCGCGTGTGCTGCGTCGCCGTCCTCGATCAATGCGAACGACGCGGTGACGCCGTGCCGCGCGGCACGCGCCACGGCTTCCTCGCCGTGCAGCCGATGTCCGCGCAGCTCCGCTTGACGCTCGCGTTCGTCCGGACCGCCGTGCGGGACCGGTTGGACGACGTCGACGATGGCGAGGCGGGCGTCGAACCGGCGCGCGACCTCCGCGGCGACGTCGACCGCGCGATCGGCGATCGCGGTCTCGTCCCAACCGACCAGCACGTGCGAGAACATAGACTGCCTACCAGTGGCGAACGGCCGGGAAAAGGAGCAGCATGACGATCGTGAACACCAGAATGTACGAGAGATAGAGCGCGATCACGCCCGACTGCGTCTCGCGCACGACGTCGGCGGCGCGCAAGAAGGCCGCGCCGATCCGGTTCCAGACGGCGACGCCGACCCAGGCGCGCGCGCGGACCGCGAGGTCGAGGATGACGCGGGTCGGGTTCGCGTAGCCGACGCCGGTGTATTGCGTCCACGGCCGGTACGCTTCGCCGGACGTCCACACCGGCACACGCGCGGAGCGCGGGCGGCGGATCAGCGCCACCAGCACGGCGAACGCCGCGGCGAAGCCGCCCACCACCAAGCCGAGTCCGAGCGGCCACGCCGACGAGAAGCCGGCGAAGGCCGGCTCGATGACCGGCGCGTCGGCCAGGATGCGCGCCGTCGCCGGGACGCCGGCCAAGCCGTCGATCGTGGGCCCCAGGGCGCTGATGAGCTGCGGCGCGAGGATGCCGACGCCGAGCGCACCGACCGCGCCCAGGACCAGCGCGGCGCCGCGAAAGGGATCGCGGCCGGCGCTCGCGCGTTCGGCCGCGGGCGTGCGCGGGGCCCCCAAGAAACCGATCCCGACGAGCTTCACGAACGCGACGATCGCGACGCCGGCGGCGATGCCGATCGTGGCGCCGCTCAACGCGAAGGTGATCGTCGCCGTGACGTTGCCGGTGCGGAACGCCTGCAGCAACGCTTCGAGCGTCATCCATTCGCCGGCGAAGCCGCCGCTCGGCGGCAGCGCGACGAGCGAGCCGGCTGCCGCCAGCACGACGACCGTCACCAGCGGGAGCGAACGCCACAGGCCGCCGAGCTCTTGGAACGAGGTCGTGCCGGCGTCGGCGCGCACTGCGGCGCAGGCCAGAAAGAGCGTGCACTTCGCGAGCGCATGCGCGGTCGCGTGCGCGAGCGCCGCGGCCACCCCGATGCCGCACAGGAACGGCAAGTCCAACGCGCGCGCCGCGATCGCGACGCCGAGCCCGACCAGCACGATCCCGGCGTTCTCGACGCTCGAGTAGGCCGCCAGCGTGCGCGCGTCGCGTTGCACCGCGGCCCAGGCGATGCCGAAGAACGCCGCCAGCGCGCCGCACGCCATCACCAGCAACCCCCACCACAGCGGCGTCGCTCCGCTCATCCCCAGGCCGACGCGGGCGATGCCGTAGAAGCCGACGTTGAGCGCGCCGCCCGCCATCATCGCGGCGACCAGCGAGGGTGCGGCGGTGTAGCCGCGCGCCATCCAGATCGGAAACGGCAAGATGCCGACCTTGGCGCCGAACGCGCACAGGAACAGCGCGAACGCGACACCGCGCACCAGCGGCGTCGCGCTCGCGCCGGCCGCCAAGAGCGTCGGCAATCCGAACGTGCCGTGGCCGACGACGACGAACGCGGCCAGCAGGCCCGCCGCGGCGCCGTGGGTGAGCAGCAGCGTGAGGTAGGCGGCGGACGGCCCGCGCGGGTCGGTGCCGGCGTAGGCGATGGCCTGATAGAAGGCCAGCGCCAGCAGCTCCCAGCCGAACACGAAGAGCAGCGCGTCGTCGGCCGTGCAGACGAGCAGCGAGGCGAACAGGACGCCGGCGGTGGCGCACGCGGCGGCGCGGCCGTCGCCGCGTTCGTCGGCGGTGCGCGCGCCCAGACCGTAGATGCCGACGACGACGCCGACCGCGCCGACGATGCCGAGGAACGCGGCGGCGAGCGGGTCGACGCGCAGCGCGAGATGCAAGGCGGGAGCCGCACGCCAACTGCGCGCGCCGTGCGCGAGCACGTCGCCCGCGGCGAGGAGTGCCGCGGCTCCGCCCAGCGCCGTGGCGAGAAAACCGGCCGCGCGGCCGACCGGCCCCTGCACCAGCGCCGCCAGCGCGAAGCCCGCGACGAGCAGCGCGAAGGCGATCAGCAGCGCGCTCATTCGGGTGCCTCGCGGGCGTGCGCGGCGACGCGGCCCAGTGCGACCCACAAGCCGTGCAGGATGCTCAGCGGCGCCGGCGGCGCGCCCGGGACCTTGACGTCGACCGGCACGACGCGGTCGACCGGGCCGAGCACGTCCTGCGGAGCGTAGATGCTGCCCGAGCTGGCCGCACTGCCCACCGCGACCACCAGCTTGGGATCGGGCATCGCCTCGTACGTCCGGCGCAACGGCTCGGCCATGGCGCGGGTGACCACTCCGGTGACGACCAGCAGGTCGGCATGGCGCGGCGTCGCGGTGAGAAAGATCCCTAGCCGGTTGAGATCGTAGAACGGGTTGAAGAGCGCTTGCACCTCCTGATCGCACGACGCGTCGCTGCCGCCGTCGACGTGCCGCACGAAGACCGAGCGCCCGAGCGACGAAGCGCGGCGCGCCAGGCGCGCCTGCGTGGTGGCGAGATCGGTCGGGATGAGCGAGAGTTCGTACTCGTTGCGCATCGCGTACGCATCGGGCGCGACACGCGCGCACCAGCCGCACTGGAAACAGCGTTGGCGCAGCACGACCGGCGGCGCGTGCGTGAGATCGATCGCGTTCGACAGACAAGCGCGTGCGCCGCGTTCGTAGGCCTCCGGCGGAGCGCCGGGCAGAACGGCGGCCGTTCCCCGCCAGTCGGCCGGCATCTCTTCGCGACCGCCGGGATAGCGGGTTGTCAGAATGCCGCGTGAGAGGCCGCGCAGAAACCAATTCATCGGTCGGTCTCCGCCACGATCAGCCCGAACGAGTGCTCGATGAACGAGAAGTCGGTGAAGATGTTGCCCGGTAATGCGGGGACGAACAACGGCCAGTTCTGGAACGACGCGCTGCGGATCGCGACCCGTCGCAGCTGTCCGTCGAAGCGGACCGCGTAGAGCAGCTCGCCCTGCGGTGATTCCACCCGCGCCATCCCCTCGGCGGCGCCGAACGACGGTACGGCGGCGCACGACGGACCGGGTGGCGCGGCGTCGAGCGCGTTGCGTACCAGCAAGAACGAGCGATGGATCTCTTCGCGTCGCACCTGCGCGCGGGCGAGCGCGTCGCCGCCGGCGGCCAACGCCTCGTCGGCCTCCTGCGACGTGAAGTTCCAGCCGTCGCGCGTTCGCGCGTCGCACGGCACGCCGCTGCCGCGTGCGACCGGGCCAACCGCGCCGAACGCGCCGATCGTCGCCGCGTCGAGGTGTCCGGTGCCGACCAGCCGGTCGATCAGCGAGGGCGTCGCGAAAAGCGCTTCGAGGGCGGCCAGCGTCTCGTGCTCGACCAGCTCGAGGTCGGTGCGGCAGGCCGCGTGCAGTGCCTCGAAGGCGTCGAATCGCGTCCCGCCGACGCACACGACGCCGCGACCGAAGCGGTTCTCGACCGCGCGCGCCAGCAGCCGGTGAACACGTTCCTTCGCGGCGTAGGTGTGCGCGGCACCGACGCTCAGCGAGCCGTCGTCGGCCAGTTTGGCCAGCGCGTCCAGGTGTTGGTGGATGCGTTCCAGCTCGCTCAGGATCGCGCGAGCGGCGCGCGCGCGCGGTGGGACCTCGACGTTCAGCGCTGCTTCGGCGGCGCGCGCAAAAGCCGTCGCGTGGCTGACCGCGGTGGCACCGGAAACGTGCTCCGCGACGAACGGCGCCTGGTCGAGCGGAACGCCCGCGAAACGCGCTTCCAGCCCACGGTACTTGAATCCGAACGAGGGCGTGACGTGCGCGAAGTCCTCGCCGCGCGTCTCGATGATCCAGCGGGCCGATTCGCCGATCCCCGAGCGCACGGGGCCGTACAAGACCGTCGACGCGTCAGGCGAGTCGACGTGACGATAGCCTTCGGCGGCGGAAGGAATCAGCGGTGAGGGTTCGCCCGGCGCGGCATCGAGCTGCACGCCCCAGCGCTCGACCAGCTCGCGCTCGTGCCAGCCTGCCGCCGGCAGGCCGAGCGACTCGAGCGCGTTCTGCAGATAGCCGTCGAACGAGCGCAGCGCGCCGTTCTCGTCGACGACATAACGCACGAACGTGCCGTGCTCGTCGCGATCGGCGTAGCACCATACGAAGCGCGCGCCGCCGTCCACTCGTGCGCGCGCCGCCGCCCGCGCTTGCCGCGCCGTGGCATCGGCGCGTTGCACGATCACGGCGAGCCCTCGAACAGCGCTTGCGCGCGGGCGATCAGCGCGACCAGCGGCTCCGGTACGACCAGGCCCAGGCCGATCACGACGATCAGCCCGATGCACATCCCGGCGATCGGCACGAGCGCGCGCTCGCCGCGCCGCGTGTGCTCCGGCGGGTCGCCGGTCGTGGTCGCGGTGACCCAGCGCAGCAGTCCGGCGAACGCGATCGTCAGCAGGACGGCGACGATCGCGGCGAACCAGGGCGTGCGCCCGAAGCCGCCGGCGAGGATCATCAGCTCGCTGCGGAAGACGCCGAACGGCGGCAAGCCGGCCAGCGAGAGACCCGCCAACGCGAACAGCACGCCCGAAACCGGCAGGCTGCGGATGCCGCCCCGGATGCCGGCGATCTCGCGCGTCTCGTAGCGCTCGGCGAGGCGTCCCGCGGAGAGGAAGGCCAGCGACTTGGAGGCGGCGTGGTTGATGGTGTGCAGCAGCGCGCCGGCGATCGCCAGCGGCGCGCCGAAGGCCAGCCCGACCGCGACGACGCCCATGTGCTCGATGCTCGAGTACGCCAGCATGCGTTTGATGTCGCGCTGCTGCAGCAAGAAAAAGGCCGCGAGCGCGAGCGAGATGATGCCGACGATGCCGAACAGCCGGTGGGTCATGGTGTCGCCGACGCTGGCATTGGTGATGCCGGCGAAGCGGAGGATGACGTAGAGCGCGTCGGAGAGCAAGACGCCGGAGAGCATTGCGCTGGTCGGCGTGGGGCCCGCGCCGTGCGCGTCGGGCAGCCAGGTGTGCATCGGCGCGAGGCCCATCTTGGTGCCGAAGCCGATCAACGCCAACAAGAACGCCAGCCGCACGGCGTTCGGGTCGAGACCCTTGGCGGCGTGCACGTACGCGCTCCACTCCGGCGCGTAGTGCGCGCCGAGCACGCTGGTGCCGGCGTCGTAGAGCACGACCACGCCGACCAGGCCGATCGCCAGACCGCAGGAGGCGATCAGGATGTACTTCCAGGCCGCCTCCAACGCGCCGTCGGTGCCCTGCAGGCGAACGAGCAGCGCCGCCAGGATCGTGGTGACCTCCATCGCGACCCACAAGCCGGCCATGTTCGAGAGCAGCGGCACGACGGCTTCGGCGCAGGCGAAGGCGTTGGTGAGCGCGAGGAATTGCCGCCGGTAGCGCTCGCCGGCCGCGTCGTCGCGGCTCTCGGCCGCGACGTACCAGGCCGCGTAGAGGCCGACCCCGCCGTACACCACCGCGACCGGGATCAGGAAGAGCCCGGAGAGCGCGTCGAGCGCCGGACGTCCGGCGCCGAACGCGTCGAGCAGCATCAGCGCGGCGGCGACCAGGCCGCCGGCGGCCGTCAGCGGCCGCCCGGCGCGCGAGGGAAGCAGCGCCGTCGCGACGGCCAGCGCCCCGGGCACGATGACGACGAGCCACGAGAGCGTGCTCATCCGCGCAGCTCCGAGAGGCTGCGGATCGAAGCCGAGTTGCGGCGCGCGATCATGATGCGGGCGAGCACCGCGAAGACGACGACCGCCACCAGGACGTCGATCAGCAGCAGGACGCCGACGACGAACGGCAGCCCCGGCGCGAGCGTCACCGTGCCGAAGAACAGCCCGTTTTCGAGGGTCAGGAACGCGATCAGCTGCGCGAGAGCATTCGGCCGCAGTATGGCGAGCAGGAAGCCGATGAAGACGATCGCCATCGTCGCGGCCAGGTCCGCGCGCGGCAGCAGCGCGCCGAACGGCAGCGGCAGGCGCGCGGCGGTCAGCAGCGCGAGGGCGGTCAACGCGGCGGCCAGCAGGATCGAGAGCGTGACGTTGACGTGAATCGGCAGCTCGATGCGCACCGCGATCGAACGCGCCAAGCCGCGCATGTATGCCGGCAGGACGACGACCTTGAAGACCAGCGTGAGGACGGCCAGCACGATCAGGTCCCAGCCGTGCTCTTCGATGCCGACGATGAGCGCGACCGCCGCGACGAACAGCGATTGCACCGCGTAGAGCGAGATCAGCTCGCCGAGGATGACCGAGCGGAACATGGCCAGTTGGGTCAGGATGAGCGCGACGACGATCGTGCCCGCGAGCGCGTCGGCCGCGGTGAGCGGGTGGGGCGTCATCATCCCACCCGCGCCGCCCAGGTGACGACGGCCAGCACCGCCAGCAGCAGGCCGGTCGCGATGAACTCGGTGATCTTGTAGAGGCGCAGCTTAGCGAACGACGTGTCGATGACGACGACGACCGCCCCGACGATCAGCATCTTGCCGAAGACGGTGACGAGCGCCAGCGCGACGGCGCCCACGCTGCCGGTCGCGGCCAGGCCGGGCGGCAAGAAGAGCACGTTGCAGAAGATCGTGTAGAGCACGAACTGCTTCATCGAGGCGCCCCACTTGAACAGGCCCATCTCGGGGCCGGCGTGCTCGAACAGCCGCGCGTCGTCGATCATGCCGAACTCGATCGTCGCGCTCGAGCTTTCGATCGGGATGCGGCCCGTGTCGACCAGGAGCATCAAGAAGAAGGCCGCCATCGCGAACAGGTGCGCCGGGCGCACGACCGCCGCGACCGAGTGGCTGAGCAGCGCGTTCATCGCGTACGGGAGGTCGGTTCCGGTGATGAACGCGACCGAGAAGAAGACGAAGATCAGCGTCGGCTCGACCAGGATGCCGACCATCGTCGCGCGGCTGGCGCCGATCGAGGTGTACTGCGAGCCGCCGTCGAGAGCGGCGAGCGCGGTGACGAAGCCCGCCAGCGCGAGGACGAACGCGCCGCCGAGGATGTCGCCATAGGTGGCGCCGGGCAACGGATACGTCGTCAGGACCGGGATCAGCGTCGCGACGGTCGCGTAGCAGCCGCATGCCACGTAGGGCGCGATGCGAAAGACGGGCGAGGCGACGTCGGGCGTGACGCGCTGCTTGCGCAGCAGCTTCACGATGTCGCGATAGACCTGCCAGATCGACGGCCCGCGTTTGCCCTGCACGATCGCGGAGGCGCGGGCGATGAGTCCGGTGAGCAGCGGAGAGACGAACAGCGTCGCTCCGACCTGACACGCCTGGACGGCCAAGGGCGTCAAGGTCACCGTTGCCTACCCCGGGAATCACCATTGCGCAGCACTGAACTTCCTCCGACGCGTCGAGTGGAGACGGGTCGTAGGAGTCATTGGCCACGCGGGCGGTTTGCGGCGACTGCCGACGGGCGGACCCCACCGCCCGGGGACGTTGCGACTCGGGTTCGGCCAGAGCCCGGAGGCGGCCTTCCGCGTTACGCGAGCGCCGGGGCAGCGGGTTCGACGCGGTCGCGGCCGCCGTGCTTGGCGGCGTACAGCGCCGCGTCGGCGCGTTCGAGCAGCGCTTCACCGGGCTCGTCACCCAGCGCGCAGGCGGCGCCGATGCTGACCGTCAGCACGCCGTCCACCCCGTCGGCGTGCGGGATCGCCTTCGCCCGAACCGCACGGCGGACGCGTTCGCCGAGTGCCACGGCGCCCTCGATGTCGGTCCCCGGCAAGAGCGCGACGAACTCTTCGCCGCCGAAGCGCGCGGCGCAATCGACCGCACGCAGCGCTCCGCCGAACGCGGTTGCCACCGCGCTCAGCGCTTGGTCGCCGGCGAGGTGTCCGTAGCGGTCGTTGTAGCTCTTGAACTTGTCGACGTCGAGGACCAGCACGGAATACGGAGCGTGCGTGCGCTGCGCGTGCGCGCGTTCCTCGGCCATCGCACGCTCCAGGCCGCGGCGGTTCGTCAGCCGGGTCAAGGGATCGAAGAACGCGTCGTGCTCGAAGGTGCGCAGGCGCTCCGCCAGCGCGATCGAGAGGAGCAGCGCCTCCCAGGCGAAGCCGAGCGTCGGCGCGACGTGCAGCAGCGCCGTGTACTGCACCAGCAGGTTGATGCCCGCGCCCCCGATCACGTTGCCCAGCATCACGCCGACGACCGCCAACGCGTAGAGCACCGCTTCACGGTCGCCGCGCGACGCGGCGACGATCCCGCACAGCGCGAGCGGCGCGAGAACGAGCGCGGTGGTGACGATCTCCGCCCAATCCCAGACGCCTGCGCCGATCAGCAGCTCCGGGGCGACGACGAGCAGCACGTTCGTGAGCACGAAGAGCCCGAGCAGCGCGAGGATCAGCGCGTCGGTGCGCGGGAACGTCGAGCGCGTGCGCAGGAACGCGCGGCCGAAGACGACGGCGGAGCCGATCGCGAGCGCGTAGGTCGTGTTGTCGGCCAGATCGTAGTCGATCCCGACACCGGGCCACAGCCAGCGCCACGCGTCGCCGCTGAGCACGAGCACGTGGAGCGCCGCCGCGACGACGGCGGCGGCGTAGTAGGCGTACGTCGACCGTCGCAGGCGCAGCGCCAGCAGGACGTTGAGCACGCCGAAGGCGGCGACGAACCCGGCGGAGAGGAGCTGCAGTCCGCGCGTCCCCGCGCCTTC
This sequence comes from Candidatus Sulfotelmatobacter sp., assembly GCA_035504415.1. Classification (NCBI taxonomy): domain Bacteria; kingdom Pseudomonadati; phylum Acidobacteriota; class Terriglobia; order Terriglobales; family Candidatus Korobacteraceae; genus Candidatus Sulfotelmatobacter; species Candidatus Sulfotelmatobacter sp. Next base: position 491,284 of record DATJRY010000017.1, read on the forward strand.
GACCAGCCAGCCGAACCACGCGCGCTCGCTCATCAGGCGGAAGACGGAGGCGTGCGCGAAGGACGAGCGGACGCGCAGATAGATCGGCCGGCCGTCGAGCGCGTCGCGCGGCAGCGGGATCAAATTTTGGGCGTGCGGGAACGGCTTGTCGGCCGTCGGGACGTCGCCGCCGGTGTGCACGGTCTCCACGCCGCCGTCGGCGCGCGGGACGAACAGCTCGGCGTCGAGCGTGTGCCAGGAGACGAGCAGATCGTAGGCGCCGGGCTCGCGCGGTCGGATGCGCAGCCGAAACCAGGTGATCGCGGGATGCGCTCGCGTCGCCGTGTGGCGGTCGACGAGCGTGGGAGCCGAACGCCACGGCGCGTCGGGCGCGCGCACCTCGGCGAGCGTGAGGCGGCCGCCGTCGTCCGCGATCGCATCGGCGCGCGTCCAGAGATCGACGTCCGTATCGGCGGCGGGTCGCAGCGGAGCGACCACGGCTAGCACTAGCGCCGCCAGAACCGCCTGGTACACGCAGTCCTGATTTGACGAGCGAGCGCTTGCGTCCCGGGCCGCCGCCCAGCGGGTCAGCGCGTCCCGGCCGGCGCCGCCCTCCGGACAAAGAAAAGCCCCCGCGCGGGCGGGGGCTCGACGGTGCCTCTCAGGAGCGCGGCGGCTCCCAGCACGTCACGTTTTTCTTGTCGCACTGCGAGACGCCGTACGTGTTGACGGAGCGGCGCGCGGGAATGCTGAAGTGCTCGACCGCCTTCGCGACCCAGTCTGCCTGTGCCACGTGGCCGTTCTTTTTCTTCTCGCTGCAGTAGTTGTGGCGTGTGTCGAGGTTTTGCACGCACGTGAAGAGGTTGTCGGCCTTCGCCGGCAACGGCAAGCTGATGAGAACGCCCAGTGCTCCGAGCACGGCGATCCCCTTGATTGACATATGCATATACACCCTTTTCGCAATGACGGCCGCAAGAGGAGCGGCGAGGTCTGGAGTTGCAGACCGAGTGCTCGACCCCCTTGCCGGGGGGCGTCGAGGGACTGATGCCGATCGAGAACGACGCCGAGTACACCTGTCCGAGCTGTGGCGAGACCAACGCGGTCGGGGTCGATCCGACGCAAGGACGGCGCCAGCAGTTCGTCGAGGATTGTCCCGTCTGTTGCCGTCCGCTGGTGTTCACCGTGGTCGTCGATCGCGACGGCGACGCGCTGATCGAGCGTGTCGAGCGCGAGTAGCACGAATGGAAAGCGCCGCGATCAGGTGTCGAAATCCGGCAGCTGGTCGAGGAATTTGTCCAACGTGATCGGATAGTCGCGCACGCGGACGCCGGTCGCGTTGTAGACGGCGTTCGCGACCGCGGCGCCCACGCCGCAGATGCCGAGCTCGCCGACGCCCTTCGCCTTCATCGGCGACGAGATCGGGTCGACCTCGTCGAGAAAGATCACGTCTTGGTGCGGGATGTCGGCATGGACCGGCACCTCGTAGCCGGCCAGGTCGTGGTTGACGAAGAAGCCGCGCCGCTTGTCGACCGCCAGCGCCTCCATCAGTGCGGCGCCCACGCCCATCGTCATCGCGCCGATGAGCTGGCTGCGGGCCGTCTTCGGATTCAGAATGCGGCCGGCGGAGCACACCGCCAGCATGCGGCGAACGCGGATCTCGCCGGTCGCGGCGTCGACGCCCACCTCGACGAAGTGTGCGGCGAACGTCGACTGTTGGTAGCGCTCGTCGAGGTCGCCGTATTCGATGCTGTCCTCGGCCCACAGACCTGCGTCGCCGGCCGCGGTTCCGAGCGGGACGCTCCGGCCGGCGCCGTGCACGCTGCCGCCGGCGAACTCGGCCTGCTCCGCGTCGAGTCCGAGCTTCTGCGCGATGAGCGATCGCAGCTTCATGCAAGCCGCGTACACCCCTGAGGTGGAGTTGTTGGCGCCGAACTGCCCGCCGGACCCGGCCGCGGCGGGTGAGTTGGAATCGCCCAGCAGCACGACCACCCGGTCCAAGTCGACCCCCATCGTCTCCGCTGCGGTCTGTGCGATGATCGTGTAGCTGCCCGTGCCGATGTCGGTCATGTCGGTCGCCACGGTCACGACACCGTGCTTGTCGACGCTCACCCGCGCGCCGGATTTCATCAACAGACTGTTGCGGATGCCGGCGGCGACACCCATTCCGACCAGCCACCGGCCGTCGCGCACCTGGGCCGGCTTCGGGTTCCGTGCGCTCCAGCCGAACTTCTCCGCGCCCAGGCGCAGGCACCCGTTCAGATTCCGGTACGAGAAGCGGCGCTCCGGTTTTGCCGGATCGACCTGCGTGTCGTTGCGGACGCGGAAGTCGACCGGATCGATGCCGAGCTTCTCGGCCGTCTCGTCCATCGCGATCTCGAGTGCCAAGTGCCCCGGCGCATCGCCCGGCGCGCGCATCGAGTTCCCCTCGGGCAGATCCAGGGTCGCGAGGCGCATCTCGGTGAGACGGTTCGCCCCGGCATACAGCAGTCGTGTCGGCGCGACGGCGCCCTCGGGAAATCCGTCGGGCACATTGCCGGAGGTGCTCGCGTGAGCGATCGCCGTGATCGTTCCGTCGCGGTCGGCCCCGATCCGGATACGCTGGATGGTTGCCGCGCGATGGGTGGTATTGTTCATGACGAAGGGGCGGGTGAAGGCGACTTTCACCGGCCTGCCGGCGGCTTTCGCCCCGAGCGCGGCTAACACGGCGTCGGCTCGCACCCACAGCTTTGCGCCGAAGCCTCCGCCGATGTACGGCGACTCCAGCCGCACCTCGTCGGCGGCGATGCCGAGGATCTTGGCCAGATCTTCGTGGCTCCAGTTGATCATCTGGTTCGACGTCCAGACCGTGAGGTGGCCGTCGTCCCACGCCGCGATCGAGGCGTGCGGCTCCATCATGGCGTGGCTCTGATCCGGTGTCGTGTAGACTTCGTCGATCGTGACCGGCGCGGCCGCGAAGGCGCTCGCGAAGTCGCCGACGCGCTGAAACGCCAGCACGTGCTCGGCGACGTTGTCCACCAGCGGCGCATCCGGTGCCCCGGCGGCGAGATCGAAGCGTCCGGCATCTTCGAGATACTCGACGCGCACCAAGTGCGCCGCGGCCCGCGCCTGTTCGAACGTCTCGGCAACGACGATGGCGATGGCTTGATGATAGTGCTGAATCTCTGGCCCGCCGAACAGGGAGGCGTAATTGGAACGCCCGCGGGGCAGGCGGGGCACGTCCAGCGTGGTCACGATGGCTAGGACGCCCGGCGCCGCGTTGGCCGCGGCGAGGTCCATCGAGGCGATTCGTCCCTTCCCGATGGCTGCGCCGACGATGAATCCGTAGGCTTGATTCGCGACCACGTCGTGCCGCTCGTAGGCGTACGGCGCGGTCCCGGTGGTCTTGAGTTTGCCGTCGATGCGGTCGGTCGGCTTCCCGATCACCTTCATCTGGTCGATCGGATTGATCGTCGCCGGCGTGTCGAACTTCATACGGACGCCTTGGCCTGGGCGATGACCGCGGCCAGCGTGCGCTGCACGAGCCGAAGCTTGAACGCGTTCTCGCTGGTCGGCTTCGCGCCGGCCAGCAGTTGCGTCGCGACGGCTTGCGAGCCGCGCGGCAGCTCCGCGTCCGCCGCCGCCACCCGCCACGGCTTCGGCGCGATGCCGCCGACCGCGACGCGGCCGGAGCCGTCGGGCTGAACGATCGCCGCGATCGAGACGAGCGCGAACGCGTACGACGCCCGATCGCGCACCTTGTGGTAGAGGTGCTTTCCGCCGACGGGCTTGGGCAGCGTCACATGGGTGATCAGCTCGCCCGGATCCAGGCTCGTCTCGACGTGGGGTGTCGCACCCGGCAGACGGTGGAAGTCGGCGATCGGGATGGCTCGCGTCGAGCCGTCGGGCCGGACGGTCTCCACCGTCGCGTCGAGCGCGCGCATGGCGACGGCCATGTCACTCGGGTGCGTGGCGATGCAGGCGTCGCTGCCGCCGATGACGGCCAGCTGGCGGCTCACGCCGCCGATCGCCGCGCAGCCCGTGCCGGGCCGGCGCTTGTTGCACGGCTGATTGGTATCGGAAGTAGGGGCAACGCGTGCGTTGCAGCAGGTTCCCGCCCGTCGTCGCCTTGTTCCGCAGCTGCCCGCTCGCGCCGGCGACGATCGCGCGCGAGAGGACCCCGTACTCCCGCCGCACGCGCCCGTTCGCGGCCAGGGCCGTGTTCGTGACCAGCGCGCCGACCCGTATACCGCCGTCGGGCGTGTCGTCGATGCGGTCGAGATCGAGCCGAGTCAGGTCGATGAGGTGGGCCGGCGTTTCGACTTGCAGCTTCATGAGATCGAGCAAGTTCGTGCCGCCCGCGATGAACTTCGCGTTCGGCGTGCCCGCGGCGGTCGCGGCAGCCGCGGCCGGCGTCGCGGCACGCTCGTAGGTGAAGGGTTTCATACGCGCTCCTCGACGACGTCGCGCATCGCCGCGAGGATGTTCGCATACGCGCCGCAGCGGCAAATGTTGCCGCTCATGCGCTCGCGCAGCTCGGCGTCGGTCGCGGACGGCCGAACCGTGAGGTCGGGCGTCACGTGACTCGGAACGTCGGCCTCGATCTCGCGCAGCACCGCCGCCGCCGAGCAGATCTGGCCGGGCGTGCAATATCCGCACTGGAAGCCGTCGTGCGCGATGAAGGCGGCCTGCATCGGATGCAGGGCGGCCGGGGTACCGAGCCCCTCGACGGTGGTGATCTCGTCGTCTGCGTGCATGACGGCGAGACTCAGGCACGAATTGATGCGCACGCCGTTGACCAGCACGGTGCACGCGCCGCACTGGCCGTGATCGCAGCCCTTCTTCGTGCCCGTCAACCGCAGATGTTCCCGCAGGGCGTCGAGCAGCGTCGTGCGCGTGTCCAGCACGAGCTCGGCGCGCTCGCCGTTCACGTTGAACGATACGTTCGCCGTGCGGGGTAGGTTGGACGCATCGATTGTTTGCATATCCATCGATCGCCTTCGCCCTATTCCCGACGCCGAGCGAAATTACCGCACGAGGAGCCGCAGGCCGGCTAGGCCTGCGGCCAAGAGCCCACAGCGCTCAGGATCGCAGCGATCGGAACGTCGCGCGAACGTCTTCACTGAAGAGTTGCGGCTGTTCCCAGGCGGCGAAGTGGCCGCCCACCTCGTGCTTCTTGTAGTAGACGAGCTTGGGAAAAGCTTGCTGCGACCAGCTCAGCGGCGCGGTATAGATCTCGTGCGGAAACGCACTCACGCCGGTCGGAATGGTGACGCCTTTGACGTCGAAGAAGCCGGCCTTGTTCTCCCAGTAAAGGCGTGCCGACGATACACCGGTATTGGTGAACCAGTACATCGTGATGTTGTCGAGGATGTCGTCGCGCGTCAGGCCGCCGGGGTGCCCGAAGAACGCCGGCGCGATGAGCTCGTAGCTGTCCTTGTCGTGATCGAGGATCCAGGACGCCAGCCCGATCGGTGAATCGGCCAGGCCGTAGAGCGTCTGCGGCCGGTTCGACATTTCGACCGCGTAGCCCAGATGCTTGGTGTAGAAGTCGCTCAGCTGCTGGTACGCGTGGAGCTCATCGCCCGCGAGACCGGCCGGCGGCGGCGCGCCGGTGGTCGCGCCGACGTAGAGAGAAGGCGGAACCGTGCCCGGCATGTTCGAGTGGATGCCCACCAGGTGCACCTGATCGAGCAGCGCCAACTCTTGCGTGATGGCCGCACCCCAGTCGCCGCCCTGCGCCCCGAATCGGTCGTAGCCGAGCCGTTGCATCAACACGAGCCACGCCTTCGCGATGCGCGTCGGGTCCCAGCCGAGCGTGGTCGGTTCGGGCGAGAAGCCGTAGCCCGGGATCGACGGAATCACGACGTGAAACGCATCCGATGCGCTCGCTCCGTGCGCCGTCGGATCGGTCAGCGGCGCGATGATCTTCAGCTGCTCGATGTAGGAGCCGGGCCAGCCGTGCGTGACGATGAGCGGCAGGGCGTTCTCGTGCTTCGACCGCACGTGGATGAAGTGGATGTCCTGCCCGTCGATCTGGGTCAGGAACTGCGGAATCGCGTTGAGTTGCGCCTCGCATCGGCGCCAGTCGTAGTCGCTCCCCCAGTATTTTGCCAGCGCCTGTGTCGTCGCCAGCTGTACGCCCTGGGTGTCGTCCGGGACCAACTCGCGCGTCGGCCACCGCGTCGCGGTGACGCGCCGGCGCAAGTCGGCAAGGTCCGCATCGGGAACGTGCAGTTGCGGAAACGGTCGAACGGCACTCGCACCGCTGCCCGTCTGTTCGAGGACCTGAGTCATGGCTGACCTTCCTCCCGAGAAGTTTTCCGTCGTTCTGTTGCCTCGCGCGGTGCCGAGCAAGCCGAATGGGGCGGCGGCGATCGTCAAACCGGCGCCGAGAACGAAGCGTCGATGATCGAGCTCGAGCTTTTCCGACATGAGTACACGGTACGAGCAGACGCCTCACCGGTGGAGGTAGCGCGTCTTCCTCCCTAACCATACGTGAAGCAGCGTCTCGGGCGCCACGCAGGCTCGAGCTACGCTAGTGCGCGGTGGTCGTCGCGTGCAGCGGCCGCAGTTGCGGGCGGTACTTGTCCGTGAGCGTCTTGAGCGCGGTGTTGAGGCGCTGCTTGGCGGGATCGGGTGCCGCCTTCGCGGGCGTGAGCTGTTCGTTGCTGGCGGCCGTTCGGGACGGTCGCGGTTCGATCGCGCTCGCCAACCGCTGGGCCGTCACCGTCTTGGACGTCGGCCGCGCGACCAGAGGCCCCAGTGCCGCCTTCGCGTCCGCCTGGAACGCGCTGCGCGTGGCCGCGTCCGGGATCCACGAGTCGATGTCGGTGACCTTGAACTCGTCCTCGCGGAACTTTTCGGGTTCGGTCTTCGGCGCCGGCGCGTGCGGCGTCGCCTTCTTCTGGGAGGACGTGGACGACACCGTGTATTCCAGCGTTACCTGACCGTCGAGGCCGCCGACGTAGTTTTGCGCCTTGTCGTAGAAGACGACGTCGACTTCGGTCCAGCCTTTCTTGCCCGACGCGCCGACCCAGGAGCCGGCCACGGGCTGTTCACCCTGCCAGCTGAATCCGTTGCTCTGCAGCACCTTGACGGCGGTCGCATTTTGCGGCCACGGCAGGCCGATGAAGAACCGCGCGTCGCGAGAATCGTCGAATTGCGGAGCTTCCCAATAGAGGGTGCTCGAGCTGCATCCACCGCCGCTCCCCGAGTCGCGCAAGAAGTAGCTCCAGGTCTCGGTGACTTTGCCCTTGGACGAGCTCGAGCTGGTCCGTACGGCGAGCGCGAAGACGGGATGCACCTCGGCGTAGTCGCCGTGAACGCCGTCGATGCCGACGACGCCGGTGACGACGGCCGACAACGCGCCGAGCGGGTCATCCGAAGACCGAGGGCCGGACATGAACAGCTGCCCAGGACTGGGCTGCCCGCCGTTCTCGACGCTGTTGACCAGCTGCTTCCACCACGCGCTGCCGGCGTTGTCGACCGTCTCGCCGTCGTTGAACTCCAAGCCGATGCCGTATTCGCCGCTCTTGGAGTCGTTCAAGGACGTGAAGCCGGCGTTGTCGTCGGGCGGGTACTGGCTCGGGAACAAGTCGAGGTTGTAGTCGCCGTCGGCCAGATCGAAATTCGAAAAGAAGCTCGGGTTGCCCGACCAATCGCTCCACAGCACCGTGCCGGTGTACGTCGCGACCGTCCACGTGAGATGGCCATTGAACCCGCCCGCTCCGCTCGTGCAGTAGGCGGACGACATCCCGCCCAGGTGCGCCAACGCCCAATCACCGACGTACGACGACGTGCTGACGTCGAGGGACGTGTGCTGCGAGGTGCAGGTTCTGGCAAGGATCGCATTATTGACGGCGTTGTTGCCGCTGCCGGACGTCGACGACGCCGGCATTCCTTGCGCGTTGTAAAACGCACCGCCGCAGATCGACTGGAAATTCGGCAGCTTGCCGGGATTGTCGAGCTGATATCCCCACTGCGGGTTCAAAGGCAGACCGTTCAGATCTTCGTTGTTGCGATCCCAAACCAGATCGAACGGCTTGGAATGATGCGACCAATTGGGCTTGCCCAACGCGGAGCCGCCGAGTGCGACAAGCATCGACAACACCAGAACGGACGTGAAGCAAAAGCGCATCTGGCCGGCGCGCTCCTTTTACCTATTCGTCGAGGATCTCACGGATCGGCGCTCGCCGAGCTCACGCGAGGACGAGGTACGGAAATGTGCTGGACCGCTGCTTCGCGGCAATGGAGGGATTCAGGCCTGACGGCACGGCCATCCCGGAGACGAGCGATAGCATTACTTCCGGAGCGTTGTCCGTCAGCGTTCTGCCGTTGCGGCCCGCGAAGCCGTACAAGGCGGGTGTCCCGACCACGTAGTTGAGGTAGTCGGGGAAGAGTTCGTGCATCACGGCTTGACCGTAGGCCTGCGGCGCGCCCGAGGTGCCGTTGGCCGCGACGACGGCGGATATCTTGTCGGCAAGCTGCTTGCCTTCTTGCGGATAGTCTTGGGAGGGGTGCCGGGTATCCGCCGGGATGTTGAAATGGACGTCGTCCGGCCAAAAGATCGGCCACATCATCGGATGCCCGGCGCGGTTGATCTGTCGCCAGCCGCCGCTATCCGTGGCAAGTTTGGTGGCAGCCCAGACACCGATGCGGGCGCCGGGTTTCAGCTGCGCGTCGGTGTGCGGAATCTCCAGCACGATCGATTCGACCGTCGTACCGGCGAAGCTGTCCTTCGCATCTTTCGGGTGCCATGCGGAAAGGTCGACCGCAGTGCCGTTCTTTATCGCGCTGTTGACGCGGCCGAGGAGCGACAGGTCGATGTAGAAGGGATCCTGGATGCGTCCGCCGGCCCACAGTCGGATACCACCCGCGCTCGCCGGCTGGCCCGTCTGTCCTTGCAGCACCACTTGGCCGGTCGCGGAGTCCTCGCGCGCCTCGCTGCCGGTGAGAAGATGCAGCGTCACAGCCTGGCGACCGGCCGTGTCCGCGTGATCGAAGGACACGCGGTACGTCAGTCCTTCGTAATCGGCCCCGTCGAAATGCACCTTGAACTCGTAGCGCGCCTCCGGATGAAAGCCCCCTTCTTGGTACACGCCGGTAATGCTCGAGTTGACGTCCAGGATGAATACCGTTCCACCCTCGCTCGGGAATACGTACAGGTCGTCGATGAACAGCTGCCCATTCATCGCAGCCTCCGGCGTATCGAGATGGTGCGACATTGCACTTCCTTCCTGACGATGATGGAGAAGGCCGGCGCGCGCGGCCGACGGACTGAACACAGAAAGGGCGGTACCGAGCCCGACTCTTAGGGCTGCAAGGCGTGTCACGTTCATAGGAGTCTGCTCCCGACGTCGTCTCGTCCGCACATGATAAGCCATCGCGCCGTCCGCGAGAACAGTCGAGCGTACGAAATCGCAGGCGCCGATCGCGCTGAAATCGGCTATTTTGCATGCTTTTGGTGACGGAAGAAGTTGTAGCGGCAGACGCCTTTCGCTTTCGCCGCGTTGTTGCGACGTTGCGGTACTGCTGAACCGATGACGTGGGGAGAGCGGCCTCGCGAGCGCGAAGACAGCACGCAACGCGAAAGCGGGGAGGGTGCCGCGATGTCGACTGTGCCACGTCCGAACGTGCTGTTCATCCACGTAGACGAGCTGCGTTATCCCGTCCATTTCCCGGACGGCATCGACTCAGCCGACGCGTTCGTCGCGCGCTTCATGCCGCACACGTATCAGCACCTGTGGCAACCCGGTGTCCGATTCTCGCGCTACTACACCGCGGCGGCGGACTGCTCGCCGGCCCGCGGGACGTTCGTGACCGGGCTCTACGCCCAGCAGACGAACATGCTGCTGGTGCGCGGCGGGCAGCAAACGCCGCCGCTCGATCCCGACTTTCCGACCTACGGCAAGCTCCTGCGCGAGAGCGGCTACGACACGCCGTACATCGGCAAGTGGCATCTGTCGAATCCGCCGCCGATGCCGGGGCAGCCGGGCTATCTCGACGACTACGGCTTCGTCGGGCTCACGAATCCGGATCCCAACGGCGTGGTCGGTCAAGGAGTCGGCGCGGCGCATGGATTGATCGACGACGCCGGCATCGCGGGACAGGCGCTGGAATGGCTTCGAAACCGCGCGGCGAGCGACGCTCGCACGCCGTTTTGCCTGACCGTCGGATTCATCAACCCGCACGACAAGCAGTGGTTCTGGAGCGGCCCGGAGGCGGTGCGCTTCAGCCGAGCTTTCACGGACGCGGGCACGACCCGCTTCGCCGGTTTGTTGGAGCGCCTCATTTCGTCGCGGCAGCCGGCGCCGCAGGACGTTCCCGGTGAGGACGATCCGCCGACGTACGGCTACACGCTGCCGGCGAATTGGCAATCCAAAAGCGTCATGCTGCAGCCCGGCATGCCGACCGTCGCCCCGGTTTTCTCCGCCCTGACCGACTTCACGTGCGGCGGCATCAACGACGAGCCGCGCCTCGGGTTCGCGGTGCAGGCCTCGCCGCTCTGCGCGTCGTGGCGGACGGCGGAGGCGGTGTGGAGCTCCGTTTTCGCGCCGCACGGCTATTGGACGCGCGCGCTGGACATGTACACGCAGGCGATGACGAACGTGGACCGTGAGATCGGGAGGCTGCTCGCCGGTATCCCTGACGCGATGCGGGAGAATCTGGTGATCGTCTTCACCTCCGATCACGGCGAGTACGCCAGCTCGCACGGCCTGCAGGGGAAAGGCGTCACCGCCTACGAGGAGACGATGCGCGTCCCGCTCATCGTGCGCGACCACACCGGGCGCTACACGGCGTCGACCGACGTCGAACGCTCACAGATCGCCTCGCACGTCGACCTGCTGCGCCTGCTCTTGGATATCGCCCACGATGGCAGCTCGTGGATGGTCGGCGAGTACCGCGAGCTGTACGGCCGTCGTCTCGACCTGCTCGCCGTGCTGCGCGATCCCCAAGCCCGCGGGCGCGCGTTTGCGGCGTATACCTGCGATGAGCACTTCCTACCGCCCGTGCTGAACGCCACGCAGGCGCCGGAACACGTCACCGCGCTGATGTTCCCCCACGGAAAGCAGACCGCGTACTCGCACTGGATCCCGGGGACGGCGACGCCGGTCCCGACGGAGTTCTTCTACTACGATCGCGAGACGAAAGAAGGAGCGCTCGAGCTGGAGAGCTCGCCGTCGCCGTTCAGTGCCCCCGAGATCATGAAGATGATGTTGGACGAAGTCCGCGCGCCGTTACCCGCCCGCTACCGCGGAGCGCAAGCGAAGGCGCTTCACGCCTATTGGAAGGCCGTCATCGGAATCGACCTGGCGGCGGCGCTCTCCGTCGTCTTGACGAAAATACCGGCCTCGGCTGCGTCCGCGTATCCGGCCGGGCTGCCGGTCTACGAGCCGTACGTCAATGCCCCTTTGTCGTCGACAGGGTGAACCGGCCGCAGGGCGTTGCCGGAGCACCAACGATGACCGAAGGCGTCTACCGGGTGGCGCCGACGGCGCGCCTGGATTTTCGGTTCGGCACCGGGGCATCCGCGCGGCAGGTCGCGCACGATCCGTAGAGCGTCACGTCATGCCCCGTGACGCGGAAGCCGCGCGGAATCTTCGCTCGGATATCCGTTTCACAACCCTCGAGCTCGAAAGCCCGCTCGCAGCTGGTGCAGATGAAATGGTGGTGATGTCCCTTGCCGGCACGCTCGTATAGAGGAGCGTAGCCGGGAAGCTCCACCGGCGTGACAAAGCCGTCCGCGATCAGCGCTCGGATCCCGCGGTACACCGTCGCGATGCCGATCGACCCGATGAGCCGCTCCGCCTCGGCCATGACTTCCTCTGTCGCGAGGGGGCGTTCGCTTTGCTCGAAGACTTCGCGGATGGCACGCTGCTGGCGGGTGCTACGCTCGGGCAAGCTCTTTCGCATCGGGGGATCGTTCGACACAGGCGTGGTTCTCCCATCCGCTAATGATAATGAGAGGAGTTTATCAATATCCGGAGTAGCCCTCTGCAACACTCCTGGAGGGATCCCATGTCCGTCTCGCTTTTCGTCGGCAATCTAAACTATTCGGTCAAGGAAGACGATCTCGTCGAGCTCTTCCGCCCGTACGGAACCGTCGTCCGCGTCCGTATCCCAACCGACCACCAAACGCACCGCCCGCGCGGCTTCGGCTTCGTAGAGATGGACGGCGCCGATGCCGACCGTGCGGTGCGGGAGCTCAACGGCGCCCATTTCTTCGGTCGGTCACTCGCAGTGAATCCGGCGCGGCCGCGTGAAGAGCCGGCGAGGCGGGCGTGAGAGAATTCCGCCTCCTCATCGGTCTGCGGCTCGATAGGCCGGAGTACTACCTGGGATTCGATCCGGTGTCCGTCGAGAGTCCGGACTACCGCAGTGTCCGCGGCATGTTGACGGACCACTTAGACGAGTTGGAAGGTCACGTTTCGGCATTACGTGCGGTGCTTGCCACGCGAGATCCGGAAGATGCCGAGCACCTCTTGCAAGACGGCGTACGTATGCAAGTCTCGGAAGTCATCCTGCGCCCGAAAGTCTCTGCAGCCGAATATCTGCCCCGCCTACGCGAAGCGAGCCCCGACGCATTGTTGGAGGACTTTCACCGATTGGTTGACGGCGCATCTTGAGCATCCGGTGGCAATGGGCCGCCGTGGTCGCGATTCACGCCATGAACTCACCTTGACAACGTGGATAGCCACCGTGTGCCGCTCCGTCGGCAGCTCGCGGCGCGCGGCGCTGATCGTGGCGCTCGGCACCTTGCTGGCGCCGGCGCCGGTGGGTGCGAGCAGCTTCGCCGACGCGATCAATCGGCAACGCGCCCAGATCTCCGCGAACCGGCATCGCCTCGAGCTGAAACGGCAACAGTTGAATTTCGAAGAACTCCGGGAGCGTGATCTGCAGCGTCAACTTGGCGAGACGGCGGCGTCGATCGCGCTCGTCCAAGGGCGCATCGGGACATTGGACCAGCAAATTGCGAACACGACCGATGCAGAAGAACAGGCGCGTCGCCGACTGGACGCGGCTCAGGATGCGCTTCGCCGTCAACGACGCGCATCGGATCACCGGCTCGTGCAAATGTACGAGCGTCCGTCCGACCGGCTGCTGGCCGTCCTCTTCGGCGCGACGTCGTTCATCGACCTGACGGAGCGTTGGCACGATCTCGCACTCGTCGCACACGAGGACCAGCGAGAAATCGTCGATCGAACGGCGGCGGTTCGTCGCGTCACGCGCGCGCAAGAAGTGCTCCTCGCGACTAGTCAACGTTTGCAGTCGGAGCGCGCTGCAAAATCGCAAGAGCAAAGTCAGCTCAGTGCGCTCGGGCGGCAGCGCTCCGATCTCGTCTCACTGGCTGATGCGCACCGCATGTCTGTCGCGCGGGAGGTGCACGTGCTCGAGGACCTCACCGCGCAAGAAGAAGCGCAGCTCGAGGCGCTCATTCGCGAACAAGAAGCGGAGATTGCTCGGCAGCGACGTGCTGGTCGGATCCCGACGCCGCCGGCGCCGCGGATCGGCGGCATGCAGTGGCCGCTGCGAGGACCGATTACCTCGCCATTCGGTATGCGGCTCAATCCGTTCACGCACGCGAACACCGAATTCCATCCGGGCATCGACATCGCGGTTGACGTAGGTACGACGGTCGCCGCGGCGGCAGCTGGACGCGTCATCATCGCCGGATGGGTCAGCGGCTATGGAAACTACATCGCGATCGACCACGGGAACGGTCTCTCGACGGGCTACGGTCATCTGTCGACGTTCTATGTGACCGTCGGCCAAGACGTGCAAGCTGGGCAGGCCATCGGCGCCTCGGGGAACACGGGCCGATCGACCGGCCCCCATCTCATTTTCGAGGTGCGTCGTGGCGGAATGCCGATCGACCCGACGCCATATTTACCCTAGCGCTGCAGCTCGTTGTGCCAGGGCCGACGCTTTCTTCGAACGACGAAAGAGAAGAGCCAGAATCCACTTTATACGGATGTCTGGCTCTTCATTATGGTAGCCCCAACGGGATTCGAAACTGTTGGCTCTGTCCGCTTGAAACCGCTGGAGTCGAAAAACCGGCATTTTCCCGCGTGCGACGCCGACTGAGACCGCGGGAAAACGGCAGGCACCGGCAGAGTCGGTGACAACACGCGACCGACGACATCGCCGTCATTGTATCGGCTACCCGAGGCTTGCGACCTACGCGATGGTGCCGGCCAATGCCCTTCCCTTCGCCGATCCGCCACTCCGTGTGTCGTTCAGTGCATGCTGCGCGAGATCGTCTTTACGCTCAGCGTCACCGGCCGCATCGTCCGCGAGGCCGAAGTCCAGACCGCAGGCAACGTCACGCTCGCGCGAACGACCATCGCCAGCGACCGCTCGCGCAAGAAGACCGCCAAGGCCGATTTACTCGACGCCGTCGGCTTCGGCAACGTGGCGGGGCAACTCACCGCCCTTGCGAAGGGCGAGTTCGTCCGCATCACCAGAACGGTCCGTACCTGGTCGTATGACGACACGTCGGGCACCCGGCGCAAGAGTGCGCAAATCGTTCCCGCAAGGTCGAGCGCTACGCGCAGGAGGCAGCCGCGTAAGCAGCGCCTCCGGCCCGTGGATTCGCGAAGTGTTCGTGTCGCTGGTTCGCTACCTCGTCATCCGCACTGTCGCGCGGATGCTGCTCCGCCGGCGCCGCGATGATCACCGCGTGGCGGAGGTCCGGATTCGCTCGTCGCCGAGTTTGTCTAAGGTCGCTGCGTCCTCGGTACACTTCTGCGGAGAACGCTAAGGTTTGCCCGGATGCTCACGGCTCGAAGCCGGGCGCGCTCTCGGTGGAAGGTCCGCCACCGCTCCGCAATCGCCTCGTCTACGAACCGCCGTCCGATGCCACCGTCGTCGGACACCGTCTCGATTTTGTCGTAGCCGCCCACGGACCGGGCAAAGGCGTCCGCGATCTCGATGAACGTCGGTTCGTCGTGGTCCATGTGGCAGCCTTGGCGTCCTATGACTTCGCCCGTGACCGGGCAGATCAACGTTTCTGCGTCACCGAAGGCGCGATCACGAGCGGCAAGTTTCTGATCGAGCACGGCGTATCGCATGGCGCTTTGCACCTTTGCGCTTTGCGACGTCCCATAGAGGCACTGCATAAACGAGAAGTCCGTCTCGCTTCCGTCGCTCCGCACGATCCAGAATCCGTCATTGTTGATGTTCCGGCGGACGTCGAAGTGATCAACCCCGTTCCCGACCTTCGTCTCGGCTTGCGGATGGAGAGCTAGAAGGTCTCGAAGAAACTCGTCGTCGCCGCCTAACGCTCGGCCCGCGACTTTGGTGCGCTCACGAACTTCGTAGATCGTGGCCAGCGCCTCTTTCTTTGTGCGGAAGGCCCGTCCGCCGATTATGATCTCCACCGTTGGCTACCGCAAATTCGCATCGAGGTAGTGCGGGAGTGTTCTGACGGAGTTGATGACGAGCATCGCCTCCGCCGGTGCAAGAAGTGACACGTTGGGATGCGCCATACTCTGCTGGTTCCGGAGGGGATTCAGCGCGTCGACGATGGTAGCGAACGCCCGTCCGATCTTGTTCGTCTGCTCGCTGCTCTGCGCGACCGCGGGATGCCCTTTCAGTAGAACTTTCATGAGCGCGGTGATGTCGGCATCCGGCGCATACGCCAGATTGTGCTTGTCGGCTGCGACGCGCAGGTATGCATGCAGCGCGGTGTGGACGCGGTCGACGCCGCTCGTGGCGCAGGTGCAGGCAATCAGCGCCTCTGCGTCGGCGAGGGCGCGTTCGACCACGTCGCTGGTGATCGCAAGGTTCGGGGACTGGACATTCGTGAGGCCTTCGCTCGGATCGAGTCCAATGGCGACGAAGCGCACGTAGCCGTCAGGAACGATTTCCGACACGGCCTTGGCGATCTGCTCGTACACCGCGAGCCGCGAAGGATTAACCTGCTCGCCCAGTTCGACGTACGTGTCCATTGGCGCTCGCCAATACAGAACGTTGAACTCGTCACCTGACGTCGCCGGCCCTTCTCGAAGCCGTTTTCGTTCGCAGCAACGATCTCGTGCCGCGCGATGGCGCTTTCCAGTACGGCGCCGTCACGCCCGCTGCGAAAGTATGCCACACGATCTCCTTCGCGGGTTCGGGAAGGATCTTCCGGGCCTTGTCTTCTTTCGGGAAGGCGTAGCCCTCGACGACCTTGCGAGCGGCGTACGGTGAGGCGAGCATGAACTTGACCACGCCGCGAGCGCTCATCGAGAACGGTTTCGGGTCGCGCGCGCCGGGAAGGACCGTGAGGGTTGCCATCGCGCTCGCCCTCAGCGTTTCTAGGTCTGCCGGTCCGAGAGGACCGATGCGGCGACCGCACTGCCGGGCTCTTGCCGGTGGCCAGCAACGACCCGGCGGTCGAAGCGACCTTGGCGCTCGTGTGAGCCACGGGGTTAAGCGCTCGCGGGCTCGTCCGGGTGTCTGACAGGGCTGCCCCGGCGATGCTGCGGACGTCGGGGTTCTTGCTCGTTTGGAGCAGCCGGCTCGCGATGCGGTCGATTCCCTGGTGGGTGTCCCCTCGGCAGCGCCTCTTGCCACGATAGCCTCCGGGAATAGACGTTCGGGGGAACGTGTGTTCAATAAACTAGCCGGTATGGCACGCCGTACAGCCGGTCAACAGGACCCGCCTAGAATATGGGCGGGCTGAGCGCCACCGTCCTGACACTCCTTCGCGGAAGTCAAGCGTGGGCGCTTTGGCGAACGGCGCTGTGATGCGGGTGGCTCTGGCCTCGAGGCAGCGGCGCGGGAGGCGGCGACCGAATGCTAATTACGCCGTTCTCTGATCAGCCGACCGATGCGCTGCGTACCGCGGTGAACAGCCTTCGTGCGGACCGCGAGAACGTGCAGCGCATTTGGATCTTCGATCCGGAACAGCGCCGGGACGACGATCCGTCGCCGCCTGCGATCTCGTTCGGCTCTGACTCCGGCCTGCGCTTCGTCGCGCCATTTGCGCCGGGCCGGCTGATGTATTTCGACGCGGTGACGCAAAAATATCGGCCTGCGAAGCGTCGTACTATCCTCGGGCTCGACTCGAACCTGTGTTCATTGCTCCGTGAAGTCTTCGTTCACGGTTCCGATGATCCGACGCGGACGCGGAGGGTCATCGACCTTGCAAAGCACGCGCGCATTTGGCGCGCGGAAGTTCAGCCCATGCTATATCTGCGTGAACTCGTCCTCCGCCTACCCATAGCCGACCTGCGAAACGACGCCGAAAAGGCAGTCGTGTCGATGTTCAAGATGCAGGCATTGCGGCCGCAATCGAGCGAGGGGGCGGGGCGGCTGATCTTCGATGAAGCCATACTCGACCACTTCGAAGAGCGCTTTGGTGTACGAACGTTCGAAGAGGCTGCGTCCAAGCAGGTCGACCTTATGCTGCAAAAAGGGGACGTCGGACACGCGCACGATCACATCGTGATATATGCAGCGTTGCTCAAGATGATCGACGTCGGCCTTGCTATGAAACAGCGGCCGCTGGATGAGAGGCTCGCTGAAGTCGATGCGTTTATCGTGCGCGACTTGGCTTCTGTTCAACCGCGTCTCCATGTGCTGGCGCGTCTGTTCTTTTCTGGAACGCTGGCACGGCTATTAAAAATCACCGCGGGTAACCCGAATTTCGGCCGCAAGCACCTAATCGGCTCCTCGTACGACCTTTACTTGACGATCATTCATGAGAACTTCTTGGGTACTAGCGATGAACCGCCCGAGGCGTGGCTCTCGATCCTCTGCACGCTGGACGAAGGGCTGTCCAACTACGCAGGCCGCTTTCCGCTGGTGAGTCTCGCGGTCATGAACGATTACTCGTTCCGGATTGCCCATCAGTGGGATGATGCGTGGCTGAAGAATACGCTCGGCGTCGGGCGCTACGACGAGCTTGTGCGCTCAGTGAATGAACGCGTGCCATCGGTCAAGACCAGTTGGCTGACGGAGCGGACGATAGCAATGATTCGTGATATCGAAGCGCGGCTTGGCGTTACGGCTGAGCAGTCGCTTCTCGGCGACGCCACGGCGCAATATATTATCGCCGGGACATCGTTCGGACGTCCAGCATAGTAACCGCAGTACGACAGAGAGTACGAGCATATGCCCGAAAGCGAACAATCGACAGAAGAAGCCCGGCTCAAATGCCCGGCACACTTATCGGATCCCCCGACCGTTCATTTCGAAAAACGCGGTGGGAAGTTGTACTGGGTTTGTGATGCGTTCGGCATGGTGCCGAAGCACCATGGGATTGTGAATCCAAAGGAGTAGAAGTCCACGGCTTGCCCGCCACTTTAGACACGCATCAGCATGACTGAGCCGAACGCTGAAATTCCAGACGGTGTCGCGGTCGCCTTCGAAATATCGGGTGACCGCTCCCGGATAGGAATCACTAAGACGGAGAACGGGCGCTCGTACTGCGTACCGATGGCGAAGCATCTCCTACGTGACGTTGCTGTCGAAGTTGATAGGGCGTCTGTCGTCGCGCTTGAAAGACTACAACCGGAGATAGAACCGCGTCAGAGCACAGCCAGTGATCCCGTGCGGGCCGCATTCGAACCGATCATTGAAGTTGCCGCAGGAACGGTGCTCGCCGAAGCCCTCAAGGATGACCCGACGCGGTACCGCTTTTACCAGGTCGTGGAGGACGTCCTCCGCGCGTACAACGACCTCGAACGCGACAAGTCAGCGATAGTCCGCAGGTTCGACGTCCGGCACGGACCCTATGGCGACCAGATTTCTCGTCGACATCGTGGGGGACGGCCGGTTCGGTCACTCGCCGGCTTGGCACAGCTCCAATACCGTGCGGTGCCGGACCGTTTTCTCAGCGTTCTTCGCATACCGATCATCACTGAATGGCAAGTCGAAGATATACCGGCAACCGCCGCCTTTCCGACGAAACGCATGGCGGGACTGGCTTCACTAGCGATCAGGGACGGGCGTGCGGAAGCGACCGTCAAAGCGCCGGAGCATCCGCTTTTTGTAGACGAGCCGTCAGGAATCGACGTGGCAGTCGTCTACCGCAAATTGGAGCACGGGGCCATTGCGCCGAGTACTCCTTCGACGCCTCTGTGGTCAGCGACAGATGCGCGCTATGTTGGCGGCTCTTTCGGGGGAAGTGACGCGGTCTTCCGTTTTATGGTACCCCGTGTCTCGTTAGCGTTTGGGGACGGAGATATTGCCGCAACGCGTGAAACTTTCCGCGGACTCACGCTGAAGGGGTTCGGGCACCGGATCATGCCCGAATACCCGACCGGGTTTGACCTTATGACGGCCCGGGATGCGTACATCGTGAATATCTACGGACGAGACGCCCGCATCGTTCAGTCAGGCGCGAACCACGTGTCGCTGATCCACGAAGGTGAGCCGCTGCAAGACAGCCAGGTTGACGATGTCCAGACCCTGATCCAATATCTATGCGGCAATCGCGGGCAGCACATCACGACGGAAACGTTCGATGCGACTGGCCGCCTCACATATGAATTTAACGAGCGTAGCGGACCAACGGAGCGTGGACAGCCGCCGATCCAACTCGACCACTGGACGACGACAACAAATTTAGTGGCGCCGCAATTCGAGGCGATGCTTTCCGCGATCAGGAGGCTGCGCGATAAGGCTCCCGTTAAGTTGGATGCAGCGTTTCATCATTATTTCGAAGGCGTGAACTCGTCGTATCCGGTCACGCGCATCTTGATGCTTGCAGTGGCGATTGATACGCTTGTGGCGCTTCAAATCGGAAATCAACGCCAGGCGAGCATTATTGATAATCGCATCTTCCAGCGGGCGATTAAGCCCATTCGTGCGGCCGTCGAGAGATCGCTCGCGGCCGAGTCCGTTCCGTCGGACAAAGCAACGAAGATCCTGAACAAGCTACAGTCGTTGAACAACGCGTCCGCAGCGCAGCGACAGAGGGACTTCTGGACGGACCTTGGGATCAATCTCACGACGGAGGAAGCCGAGGTCCTGGAATCGCGGCACGAAGTTGTCCATGAAGGGCACGTCGGCTCGGAACGTACATCGGACGCTCTCTGGGACAACTATCGCCGAAGTGGTGTGCTCGCAAACCTCTTCAATCGCGCTATGCTCGCGCTGCTCGGGTGGAACGGGCCTTATCTGGATGCGACGGTGACGGACCGGCATGTCGAACTGCCGCTGCACGCGCCGCGTTCTGGCGAAAGCGCCGAGGCCGCGATACCGAGTGCCGATGTAAGCGAGCCTGCACAGTCCTCCTCCGATTCGAGGTCGCTGCCGGATCTCTGGCGGTGAAGGCTGCTTCGTACGGATTATTGCCGTCGGTCCGATTTGTCGCCAGCAGATTGTTGCTGCCGTCGTACAGGTCGACGTAAGCGTTGTCGTTCCCGATGGGAGCGACAACCGGCCACGTGCATTCCGTGTCCGCGCCGACGACCGCGCACGGCGGATTCGTGCCGGTCGTGGTCACCGGGAGCGTGTCGGTTGCGTAGGGCGTCAGCGAGCCGTCGCCGTTGACGACCGAGATGGTCGCGACCGCGTACGAAGTCCAGGGTGAAATCCACTGCGGGCGAC
Organism: Candidatus Sulfotelmatobacter sp.; assembly: GCA_035504415.1. Lineage (NCBI taxonomy): Bacteria > Pseudomonadati > Acidobacteriota > Terriglobia > Terriglobales > Candidatus Korobacteraceae > Candidatus Sulfotelmatobacter > Candidatus Sulfotelmatobacter sp. Next base: position 511,783 of record DATJRY010000017.1, read on the forward strand.
GACTGTGGGCGTTCGCCGCCGTCGCGCGGGGCGGGATGATGACCTGGAGTTTGCCGGCCACGACGGGGCCCGGAAGCGAAGACGGTTCGGCTTGCCGAGACGCGCCGAGGAGCGTCAAAATCGCGTAGACCTGCGGGATAGGTGACTAAAATGTGACTAAATCGGACCCTGGAAATGGAAAAACCCTTGTAAAACAAGGATTTCCCAAATAGCCCCAACGGGATTCGAACCCGTGTTACCGCCGTGAGAGGGCGGCGTCCTAGGCCTCTAGACGATAGGGCCGTTGGCTCCCGGTCATGGATTCGAACCACGATGACCTCGTCCAGAGCGAGGCATGCTACCGTTGCATCAACCGGGATTGCTCGATTGTCGATTTGCGTCGGCGCGGGTTCCTGCCCGCGAAGGTCTCCGTTTGGATGTGGCAGTTCGGGCAGAGCATCCGGAGATTTTCCAACCGGTGGTCGTCCCGAACGCCGTTTCGATGATCGATTTGGATGGCCAGGGGCTTCCCCCTCCAGCTGTCCAGGCCGCATTCATCGCAGACGTTCCTGAGTATACCAGCCTGGATCAAGCGCCTTTTGATGGAGCCCCGGTAGCGGCTCCGGGCCAGGACCTCCTCGACGGTCCAGCTCCGGGGACGCGGCCGCACGCTCCCCCGGCGGACCGCCTTGGTCCAGGCCATCAGCGTGAAGCCGAACCGCTGGCAGCAGTCACGGACCGAGTGGCCGGCATCGTAGTACTGCTGCACGGCAGACCAATCGTAGCGTGTCGGCACCGTCGCGGCGCGAAGGCGCCCCCGCCGGATCGCCTTGTACCAAGCTGCCAGTTGGAATCCGAAGCGCTCGCGGCACGCGTCCCGATCGTGGCCGGCATCGTAGTATGCTTGCACGGCAGCCCAATCGTGTGTGCGCATGTTGCCAATGTAGCGGAGGGACGTGCCACCGGGGTGGCACGAACCTAACGTCGTGCAAGCAATCGTCCTCGTCGGCGGTGAGGGAACGCGGCTCCGCCCGCTCACGCTCGAGACCCCGAAGCCCATGGTCCCGGTCATGAACATGCCCTTCCTCGAACGTACGCTGCGGCGGTTGAAGGACGCGGGCATCGAGGACGTCATCTTGCCGGCCGGCTATCTCCCGGACGCGATCACCTCATTTTTCGGCGACGGCTCGGCGCTCGGACTGCGCGTCCGCTACGTGATCGAAGAAACGCCGCTCGGCACCGCCGGCGCCCTCAAGAACGTCGCGCAATACATCGACGGCCCGTTCTTCGTCCTCAACGGCGACGTGCTCACCTCGCTCGACCTGCGCGCGATGATGCAGTATCACCGGCAGAAGGGCGGCGTCGCGACGCTGCATCTGATCCGCGTCGAGGATCCCAGCGCCTTCGGCTGCGTCGTTCATGACGATCAGGGCCGCATCTCGGCCTTCGTCGAGAAGCCGCCGCGCGACGAAGCGCCGACGAACGAGGTCAACGCCGGCACCTACTTGCTCGAACCCGAGGTCCTCGACCGCATCCCCGCCGGTCGCCCGGTCTCGATCGAGCGCGAGACCTTCCCGGCGCTGATCGCCGCCGGTCGCCCCCTCTACGCCTATACGACCGACGACTATTGGATCGATCTCGGCCGCCCCGAGGCGTATCTCGCGGCCCATCGCCACGTCTTCGACGGGGCGATGCCGCTGGGCTTGGCGCCCGACGTCGACGGGCCGGGCCGCGAGACCGTTCCCCGCTCGGCGCTGCGCCCGCCGGTCTTCGTCGGCCGCGACTGCCGGGTCGCCGCCGACGCGGTGGTCGGGCCCTACGCGGTGCTCGGCGACCGCTGCCAGGTCGGCTCGGGTGCGACGGTCGCCGACTCGCTGTTATGGGACGACGTCATCGTCGAAGCGGGCGCGCAGATCGATTGGTCGATCGTCGCCAGTCGCGCGCGCATCGGTGCGGGCGCGCGCGTGGAGCGTGGTGCCGTGATCGGCCATGGTGCAACCATTGCACCCGGTTCCTTGGTAGAGACGAACGCCCGGGTCGCCGTCGAGCCCTGACGTCGAGCCCGCGACCCGCACGGCGTCGCGGTTTGTAGCGCTCCTCGACGGGGTACGTCATTGACGGCCCAAGCGAGCGCGTTCGCAGGGGTGGACCTTGGTGTCTGCCGCCGCGCCCCGTGGGCTTTGCCGGATCACCGTTCGGCCGCCAAAAGGGGAACCCAATACGTGACTGCCGCGCCCCGGATGCTCTTCCTCGGTTCGTTTCCGCCGCGTGAATGCGGCATCGCCACCTTCATGAAGGACGTGGTCACCAGCTACGATCGCGCCTTCGGGACCCGCAGCGACGTGATCGCGATCGACGAGCCGGGCGGAGAGGGTCGCGTCTATCCGCCGGAAGTGATTGCTCGGTTGGTGCAGCACGATCGCGGTTCGGCCTTGCGAGTCGCGGACGTGGTCAACGATCATCCGTGCGACGCGCTGAACATCCAACACGAGTACGGTCTCTTCGGCGGCGAAGAAGGCGAGTGGGTCCTGGATCTGATCGCGCGCGTCCGCAAACCCGTCATCACCTCGCTGCACACCGTCGTGCCGGATCCCTCGCCGCAGCACTTGCGGGTCGCGCGCGCGCTCTGCGCGTCGTCGGCCGGCATCGTCGTCCTCTCGGAGACCGGTCGCGAGCTGTTGATCGAACGCTACGGCGTCGACGCGCGCAAGGTGCGCGTGATCCCGCACGGCGTTCCCGACGTGCCGCTCAGCGACACCGCTGAAGCCAAGGGACATTTCGGCTACGCCGGGCGCACGACGATCTCGACGTTCGGTCTCATCAACCGCGGCAAAGGCCTCGAGTACGCGATCGACGCGATGCAGGCCGTCGTCGCCTCGCACCCCGAGACGCTCTACCTGATCCTCGGCCAGACCCATCCGGTCGTGCGCCGTCACGAAGGCGAGTCGTATCGCCACGAGCTCGAAGCGAAGATCGCCGACCTCGGCCTGTCCGAGAACGTCGTGCTCGTCGACAAATACCTGGACTTCGACGAGCTGCTCGACTACCTCGCCGCCAGCGACCTCTACCTGACGCCCTACCTGAACCCGACGCAGATCGTCAGCGGGACGCTGGCGTACGCGGTCGGCTGCGGCAAGGCCGTCATCTCGACGCCCTATCTCTACGCGCAGGAGCTGCTGGCGCACGGCCGCGGCTTCGTCGTCCCCTTCCGCGACGCGTCGGCGATCGCGACGACGCTGCTCGCGCTGCTCGACGACCCCGCGCTGCGCGAGAGCACGCAGCGGCGCGCATATCGCTTCGGCCGCAACATGACCTGGCCGAACGTGGCGCACGCCTACGGTGAGTACTTCGACGCGCTGTTGCCGCGACGCGCGGCATTGGCGACGCCGGCCTGAAGGCGTCACGCGCGATGCCCGCGCACCGCTGGCCCGAGCTCGATCACGTGCTGGCGATGACCGACGACGTGGGCATCTTGCAGCACGCCACGCTCGACGTCCCCAACCGATCGTTCGGCTATTGCACGGACGACGTCGGACGCGCGCTGATCGTCGCCTGCGACGCCGCCGAGCACGACCCCGAGGATCGCGCCGCGGCCAAGCTCGTGCGGACCTACCTCTCGTTCTTGCACGACGCGCGCTTGCCCGGCGGCGGATTCCACGGCTTCATGGGCTACGATCGCCGCTGGCAGGACCGGGGCGGGACGGGCGACCAGATCGGCCGCGCGCTCTGGGGCCTGGGCTACGCCGAAGGGCGCGCGCCGCGTTCGAGCTGGCGCGCCTTGGCCGCCGCGCTGCGGCGCCACGCGAGCGACGCGCTGCCGGGTCTGGTACACCTGCGCTCGCGTGCGTACGCGGTGCTCGGCCTGGCCGCCGCCTTGGCGTCGCGCCCGAGCGACGAGCTGGCTGTTCGCACCCAGCTCGACGCGCTGGCATCCGCGATCGCCGACGACTACGACCGTCATCGCGCCGACGACTGGATCTGGTGCGAGGACATGATGACCTACGACAACGCGCGCATCCCCGAAGCGCTGCTGCGGGCCGGCACGGCGCTGGGCAACGCGCGCTATCGCGAGGCTGGCCTGTCGATGCTCCGCTTCTATGCCGACGCCGTCATCGTCGACGCGGTGTTCGAGCCGGTCGGGAGCGACGGCTGGTATCCGCGCGGCGGCCCCAAGGCGCGGTTCGCCCAGCAGCCGCTCGAAGCGGCGGCGCTGGTCGAGGCGGCCTTCGTCGCGCTCGACGCGACCGGCGACGAGCGCTGGCACGAGGTCGCCGCGATCGCGCACGCCTGGTTCTTGGGCGGAAACGTCCACGGGTTGGTGCTGGCGTCGGACGGCAGCTGCGCCGACGGCCTGGACGCCTTCGGGCTCAACGCCAACCGCGGCGCGGAGTCGACCCTGAGCTGGATGACCAGCGCGATGACGATGGCCAGACGCTCGGCGATCCCGCTGCGCGCCGTGCGCTGATCAGCGCGCGAACGCGACCGGTTGCGCGCTCGGTGCGGCCAGTCGCGCCGCGATCGCCAGATGCGTGAGCAGCAAGAACGGAACCAGCGCGGTCGGGATCAGCATCCACGGCAGCGCGGTAATCGCCGACGCCGACGCACCGAACAGCTGGATCGGCAATCCCGGTTGTGAGACCACCCCGAGCGTCATCGCGACCACCAGGTCGAGTGCGCCGAACGCGTTCCACGCCGCGAGCAGCCGCGGCGATACGGTGCCCCCACGGCTCGCGTACGCGACGAGCGCGAGCGCGCCGAGCCCGGTGACGATGTCGCCGATGCCGGCCGACTGCGCGAACGGCGCCGGTAGCCGGTGCTGCGCATAGAGCACGAGGAAGAAGACGCCCGCGACCCGCACCCCGTTGGCCCCGACCAGGGCGACGAGCGGCACGCTGCGCAGCGCGGCGCGGAAGCGCGGTCCGGTCGTCCACGCGAGCGCGCCGGCGACGACGGCGAGGACGAACGCGAGCGGAACGAACGGGACCGGACCGATCCGCGTCACCCCGGCCGAGCCGACCGCGGCGAGGATCGCGAACCACGCCGCGGCGAGCGCGAAGGCGACCAGTTTCGCTTGCCGGCTGATGGCGGCCGAACCGACGACGACGGCGACGGCGACGACCATGGCCGCGCTCAACGCGAGCGCACCGACGAGATCCAGCATGGTTTGCTCCGCCCTCGCGGCAGGTGCGAGGGTCTCGCGAACACAATATGACGATCATCATGAGGTGTCAAGCCTGATGCCCTGGGCTCCCGAACACAAACCCGAGACGCGCGCGCGCATCCTCGAGGCCGCCGCGGCCGCCCTGCGCGAGCGCGGCGTCGACGCGGTCGGCGTGGCCGAGATCATGCGCCGGGCGGGGCTGACGCATGGCGGCTTCTACGGCCACTTCCGCTCCAAGGACGAGCTGGTCGCCGCCGCCATCCCGGTGGCCGGCGCCGACAGCGAGGCCTCCCTCGAACGCCTGCATGGCGGCACGCCGGCGACCGCGTTGCTCGAGGCCGTCACGAGCTATCTGAGCCCCGAGCACCTCGCGCACCCCGAGCGCGGCTGTCCGCTGGCGGCGCTCGGAAGCGAGCTCGTGCGCGGTGCGCGTCCGGTGCGGCAGTCCCTCGCGGCCCAGGTGCGCCGCCGCCTGAGCCGGTTGGCCGAGCTGGCGACGGGGGCGGCGACACCGGCGCGGCGCGAGCAGCGGGCGGCCGGTGTCCTTGCTTGCATGGTAGGCGGGATGATCCTGGCCCGTGCGCTGCCCGAGGCGGACGGTCGGGCCCTCCTCCAGGACGTGCGCGAGTTCGTCGCAGGCGCGCTGGCGGAAAGCGGCTGACCTTGCGCGCGCGAACGGAACCCGCGCGCAGCCACCGTGGTTGCATTCGGAGCGTTCTTTCCGCTCCCGCACGCCGTACTAGGCTGTAGAGGCCTGCGCGTCGAACGTTATCGTGATGCTCGCGCAGACCGAACTTCTCAACGATGTCCAGCGCGCGGCCGTCGAGCATACCGACGGTCCCGTGCTGATCTTCGCAGGGGCGGGTTCCGGAAAGACCCGTGTCCTGACGAACCGGATTGCTCACCTCCTCGAAGAGAAGCAGGTCTTCCCGGACCGCATCCTCGCCGTTACCTTCACCAACAAGGCCGCGGGTGAGATGAAGGCGCGGCTCGAGCGAATGGTCGGGGCGCCGGCCCGCGACCTGTGGGTCGGGACGTTCCACTCGATGTGCGTGCGCATGCTGCGCCGCGACGGCCGCAAGATCGGGGTCGCCCCGAACTTCGCCATCATGGATGACGCCGACCAGCGCGCGATCGTGCGCGAGGTGATCGCCGACCTGGACTTCGACGAGCGGCAGATCGCGCCCGGCGCGGCGCTGGCCGAGATCTCGAAGGCCAAGAACAACCTGTGGTCGCCCGACCAGTACGAGGAGAAGAACCCCTCGTTCGCCGGTGAGAAGTACGCGCAGGTCTACCGTGAGTACGACCGCCGTCTGGCCGAGTCGAACGGGCTGGATTTCGACGACCTGATCGGCCGCGCGATCCACCTGCTCGACAGCGACGAAGAAGCGCGCACGCGCTACCAGACGAAGTTCAAGTACGTCCTGGTCGACGAGTACCAGGACGTCAACTACGCGCAGTACCGGCTCGTCGCGACGCTGGCCAAGGAGCACGGCAACATCACGGTCGTCGGCGACGACGACCAGTCGATCTACTCCTGGCGCGGCAGCGACTACCGCATGATCCTGCGCTTCGAGGAAGACTTCCCGGGCGCCAAGGTCTTCAAGCTCGAAGAGAACTACCGCTCGACGCAGACCATCCTCGAGGCCGCCAACGAGCTGGTCGCGCACAACGAGGGCCGCAGCCCCAAGAAGCTGTTCACCCGCCGCGCCGAGGGCGAGAAGGTCACGGCCTTCCAGGCCGAGTCGGAGCGCGCCGAAGTTCGCTACGTGATGGAGAAGATCAAGGAGCACGTGCGCGGCGGTGCCGCCTACCGTGACTTCCTGGTCCTCTACCGCACCAACGCGCAGTCGCGCTACTTCGAAGAGGGCTTCCTCGCCGACGGCATCCCCTACCGGGTCGTCGGCGGCGTCGGCTTCTACGCGCGCACGGAGGTCAAGGACATGCTGTCCTACCTCCGCTACATCGTCAACCCGTCCGACGCGGTCGCGTTCCGCCGCATCGTCAACGTGCCGCGCCGCTCGATCGGCCAACAGACGCTGGCCTCGCTGCTCGAGGCGGCGAATCAGGCCAACGTCTCGGTCGGCCAAGCGGTGTTCGACTCGAACCTGCTCAAGCGCGCGGTGCCCAAGAAGCAGCGCGAGCTCGAGCGCTTCGCCGAGCTGATCGCCGACCTGCGCGAGCGCGCGCAGACGTTCTCGATCTCCGAGCTGCTGATCGCGGTGATGGAGGAGTCGGGCTACCTGCGCGAGCTGCAGGCCGACGAGACGGCCGAAGGCCGCGCCCGCATCGAGAACCTGCAAGAGCTGGTCGGGGTCGCCCGCGAGTTCGAGCAGAACCCGGAGACGGGCTCGACGCTCGACGACTTCCTCTCCAACATCGCGCTGATCAGCGACGTCGACTCGCTCGACGCCGACGCCTCGTTCGTCACCTTGATGACGATGCACGCGGCCAAGGGCCTCGAGTTCCCGATCGTCTTCCTCACCGGTTTGGAAGAGGGCGTCTTCCCGCACACGCGGGCGCTCACCGACATGACCGAGCTCGAGGAAGAGCGGCGCCTCGCGTACGTCGGCGTCACCCGCGCGATGGACCGGCTCTACCTATCCTTCGCCGCGCGGCGCACGCTGTTCGGCAACACCTTCTCGCACCCGCGCTCGCGCTTCATCGAGGAGATGCCCTCGATCGAGGTGATCGGCGGGATCGGGCTCGGACAGCGTCCGGGCGGCGGCCGCTGGCGCGAGGTCTCGATCCACGAGAACGCCGGTGCCGGCGTCGGCATGGACCTCTCGCCGGGCGACAAGGTCCGTCACCCCAAGTGGGGCGAGGGCGTCGTGGCCGAGGTCGTCGGTGCGGGCGGCGACGGTTTGCTCACCATCAACTTCCCGAACGTCGGCCAGAAGATGGTCATGCTCAAATACGCGCCGCTGGAGAAGGTATAGCCCGACGCCATGCTGCGCGTCGGGGTAGCCGGCGCGCTCGGACGACTAGGGCGCGTCGCGTGTGAGGCAGTGCGGGCTGCGGACGACTTGGAGTTGTCGGCGGTGCTCGTGCGTTCCGGCGGCGGCGAACCGGCGCTCGCGGCGTGCGGCGACGCGCGCGTCGCCCACACGCTGGCCGATTTTCTCGCCGGGCTCGACGTCGTCGTCGACTGCACCGTCCATCCGGCGACGGTCGGCGTCGCGCTGGGCGCGGTCGACGCCGGGATCCCGGTCGTCGTCGGCGCGACCGGCTGGACCGACACCGAGATCCTGACCCTCTCCGAACGCGCGCAGGCGGCGGGCGTCGGCGCGATGCTGGTGCCGAACTTCTCGCTGGGAGCGAACCTGATGATGCGCTTCGCCGAACAGGCCGCGCGCGTCTTCGGCCGGGCCGAGATCATCGAGCTGCACCACGATCGCAAGCGCGACGCGCCCAGCGGGACGGCGAAGCTGACCGCGCGCCGCATCGCCGCCACCGGTGCCCCGGAACCGCCGATCCACAGCGTGCGGTTACCGGGTCTAGTGGCGCACCAAGAAGTGATCTTCGGCGGGATCGGCGAGACGTTGAGCGTCCGCCACGACTCGCTCGCGCACACCTCGTTCGCCGCCGGCATCGTCGCCGCGGTGCGTGGCGTGCGTTCGTCCACCGCGCTCGTCGTCGGCCTCGACGCGCTGCTCGACCGGATGCTGGCACCGTGAAGATCGCGGTGATCGGTGCGACCGGGGTGGTCGGCGCGACCATCCTGCGCGTGCTCGACGAACGCGCCGTCCCCGTCGACACGCTGCTGGCGTACGCGTCGCGCGACCGCGCGGACGGCGTCGCCTTCCGCGGCGCGACGGTCCCGGTGTACGCGGCGACGCCGGAGCGCCTCGCCGCCGACCGTCCCGACGTCGCGTTCTTCGCCTCGAGCGACGACGCCAGCGCCGAGCTGGCCCGCAGCTTGGCCGGCGCCGGGACGCTGGTTATCGACAACACCTCGACCTTCCGGCTCGACCCGCAGGTGCCGCTGGTGATCCCCGAGGTCAACCCGCACGCGATCCACGCGCACCACCGCATCTTCCCGGTCGCCAACTGCACCGCCATCGTGCTGTGCGTCGCGCTTGCGCCGATCGAGCGCGCGGTCGGATTGCGCTCGGTGCGGGTGGCGACGTATCAGGCGGTCAGCGGCGCCGGCCGCGCCGGCCTGGAGGCGTTGGCCGCCGAGGAGGACGGGGGCGCGCCCAACGGGACCTTCGCAGCGCCGATCTTCCGCAACGTCGTCCCGCTGGTCGGCAGCGGCAACGGCGACGGCGACACCGGGGAAGAACAGAAAGTGGCCGCCGAGACCAAGAAGATGCTCGACCGCCCGGACCTCTACGTCGCCGCGACGACGGTGCGGGTGCCGGTGATGCGCGCGCACAGCGAGGCGGTCTTCTTCGAGACGGAGACGCCGACCGACGCGCGCGAGCTGGCCGACGCCCTGCGCGGCGCACCCGGCCTGGTCTTCCACGAGCACGGCATCGTGACGCCGCGCGACGTCGAAGACACCGATCTCGTGCACGTCGCGCGGCTGCGCCCCGAAGCCGACGACGACACCGACACGCGCTTCCAGATGTGGATCGTCGGCGACCAGCTCCGCAAAGGCGCCGCCACCAACGGCGTCCAGATCCTCGAACTGCTGTTGCAACTAGGGCGTCTGGCCGGAGTAAACGCGTGATTAGTCAGACCGCGCAGGTCATCGTGCTCAAGTTCGGCGGCAGTTCGCTGGCGACGAGCGAATTGCGCGAGATCGCCGCCTCGCGCGTGCTCGACGTCATGCGGCGCGGCGACGCGCCGGTCGTGGTGTGCTCGGCGATCGGACGCGCGCCCGACCCGTATGCGACCGATACGCTGGCCGAGCTGGTCGCGCCGGTGCGTGACGGTCCTAACCGCGATCTGCTGATCGCGTGCGGTGAGGCGATCTCGTGCGCGGTCTTCGCCGAGCTGCTGTGCTCGCTGGGCGCGCTGGCGCAGGCGATGACCGGGTTGCAGGCCGGGATCATCACCGACGACGCCTACTCCGATGCCGAGATCCTCGAGATCGACCCGGCTCCGATTCGTGCCGTGCTGGCGCGCGGCATCATCCCCGTCGTGACCGGCTTCCAGGGCGGGACGCGCGCGCTGGCGACGACGACGCTCGGCCGCGGCGGCAGCGACCTGACCGCCGTCGCGCTGGGCGAAGCGCTGGACGCGAAGGACGTCGAGATCTACACCGACGTCTCGGGCGTGATGACGGCCGATCCACGGCGGGTCGCCGGCGCGCACCCGATCCCCGAGGTCACCCAGGCCGAGATGGTCGAGCTGGCCGGCAACGGCGCGAAGGTGATGCACCACAAAGCCGCCGAGTTGGCCCACACGACCCGCACGCCGTACGGCATCAAGGGCTTGCGCAGCGGGGTCGGCACGATCGTCGACGAGGACGCGCCGGTCGATCCGGAACGTCCCGTCACCGGTCTGGCGGTGCTGCGCGACGTGACGTTCTGCCGCATCATCCAAGGCCTGACCGACGAAGCCGCCCGCTCGGAGCTCGACCGCGACGTGCTGGCGCGCATCGCCGAACGCGGTATCTCGATCGACATGGTCAACGTCAACGACGCCGGCGTGTTCTTCCTGGTCGACGACGAGCACGCCGATCAGGTGCGTCCCGCGCTCGCCGACCTGAACCTGGCGCTGCGGATGCGGCCGCACTGCGCGAAGATCTCGATCGTCGGCGCCGGCATGCGGGGGACCTCGGGCGTCATCTACCGCGTCGTCAAGGCGATCAGCGACGCGGGGATCGAGATCATCCACTCGACCGACTCGAACATCACCATCTCGATCCTGGTCTCGACCGACCAGGCCGACGCCGCGGAGCAGGCACTCCACGACGCCTTCCGGCTGGGCCGGGGAGCAGTAGCACGATGAAGTCCTTGGGTCGTCTTCTGACCGCGATGATCACGCCGTTCGATGCGAGCGGCGCGCTCGACCTCGACGAGTCGGTCCGCATCGCCCAGTTCCTGGTCGAACGCGGCAACGACGGCGTCGTGCTGGCCGGTTCGACCGGCGAGGGCAACGCGCTCGAGAGCGACGAGAAGCTCGCGCTGTTCGACACGGTCAAGCGCGCGCTCGGAAAGCGCGGCACCGTCATCGCGGGCACCGGCGACAACAACACGCGCCGCTCGATCGTGCTGACGAAGGCCGCCGAGCAGGTCGGCGTCGACGCCGTGCTGCTCACCGTGCCTGCCTACGTCAAGCCGACGCAAGAGGGGATGCTGACGCACTTCGGCGCGATCGCCGAGGCGACGTCGTTGCCCTGCATCGTCTACAACATCCCCGGCCGCACCGGTGCCAACATGCTGCCGGCGACGTTCGTCGAGCTGACCCGCCGTCACCCCAACATCGTGGGCATCAAGGAATCCAGCGGCGACCTCAACCAGTTCACCGCGATCCTGCGTGGCGTCACCCGCGAGGACGTCACCTTCTGGTGCGGCGATGACTACTTGTTCTTGCCCGCGCTGGCGGTCGGCGGTTACGGTTTGGTCTCGGTCGCCGCGCATCTGGCGGGCGACGAGCTGCGCACGATGGTCGACGCGTTCATCGCCGGCGACGTGGCGCGAGCCGGCGCGATCCACCGCGAGCTGGCGCCGTTGATCGCCGCGTTGTTCGCGACCAGCAGCCCGATCCCGGTGAAGTGGGCGATGGGAACGTACGGCTTCGCGGTCGGCGCGTGCCGCTCGCCGCTGAGCGCGTTGCCCGAGCCGCTGCAGGCGGCACTCGAGCCGCTGATCGCGCCGTACCGGCCGGAGTGGGCGCGATCCTGATCCTCGGCTGCCGGGTCGATCCGGTCGGACGCGAAGCGGCGGCCGAGCGGATCGCGGCGTTGGCGAACGCCGGCGGCGCGGCGCTGGTCGTCACGCTCGGCGTCGAGATGGTGATGGCCGCGCAGCGCGACGCGCCGTTTCGCGCCGCCGTCAACGGCGCGGCGCTGGTCACCTGCGACACCGTCGGGTTGCTGCTGGCCTCGCGGCTGCGCGGCGGACCGCTGCGCGAGCGGGTGACCGGCGTCGAGTTGGTCGACGCGCTGGCGGAACGCTCGGCGAGCGCCGGCGACGTGCGCCTGTACCTGCTGGGCAGCAAGGGCGACACCGCGCAGCGTGCCGCCGACGCGCTGCGGCGCATCCATCCGGGCGCGCTGATCGTCGGTGCGCGCGACGGGTACTTCCGCGAGGACGAGAGCGGCGCGATCGCGGCCGCGATCGAAGCCAGCGGCGCGAACGTGCTGCTCGCCGGCTTGGGCTCGCCCAAGCAAGAGCTGTGGCTCACGCAGCACCTCGCGCAGACGGGCTGCGGCGTGGGCATCGGCATCGGCGGCTCGCTCGACGTCTACGCGGGCAACGTCGAGCGCGCGCCGCGCCTGGTCCAGCGGCTCGGGCTCGAGTGGGCGTACCGATTGGTCAAGGAGCCGCGGCGCTGGCGCCGGCAGTTGGCTCTGCCGCGCTTCGCGTTGGCGGCGCTGCACGAGACGGTAACCACGCGCGGCGAAGGGAAGATACGAACCTGACATGCGCGCGATGATTCTCGCGGGCGGGATGAGCACGCGGCTCTACCCGCTCACCAAACAGGTCCCCAAGCCCCTCGTCCCGGTGGCCGGCGAACCGATCAGCGGGCACGTGATGCGCTGGCTCGCCTCGCACGGATACGACGAGGTCGCGATCAACACGTTCTACCTGGCCGACGCGGTCGAGGAGGCGTTCGGCGACGGCGGCGGCTACGGCACGCGGCTGCACTACCTGCGCGAGAAAGAGCTGACCGGGAGCGCCGGCGCGCTCAAACAGATGGAGGGCTGGTTCGCGGGCACCTTCGTCGTCGTCGGCTGCGACGATCTCACCGACGCCGACCTGACCGCGCTGGTGGCGTTCCACCAGCAGCGCGGCGCGTTGGCGACCATCGGCCTGGTCGAAGCGGAGGAAGTCGATCAGTACGGCGTCGTCATCCTCGACGGCGACGGCCGCATCACGGGCTTCCAGGAGAAGCCCGCGAAGGGGACGGAGCGCTCGAAGCTCGCCAACACCGGCATCTACGTCTTCGAGCCCGAGATCTTCGCGCGCATCCCCGCCGACACGTTCTACGACTTCGGCAAACAGGTGTTTCCGGAGCTGCTCGCCGACGGGCTGCCGTTTTACGGAATGCACTTGCGCGACGCATACTGGCGCGACGTCGGCACGCCGGACGAGTACCGGCGCGCCAACGACGACGTGCTCTCGGGGAAGGTCGTCGTGCGCGGCACGCGCGCGACCGGCGTGCCCGCCGACGTGCACGTGCCGGCCGATGCGCGGATCGAAGGCGACGTCCGCGTCGGCAACGGCGTGCGGCTCGGCGCGGGCGTGCGCATCGTCGGGCCGAGCGTGGTCGGCGACGGCGTCGTGCTCGGCGAGCGGGCGGTGGTCGAACGCGGCATCTTGTGGACGGGCGCGCGCGTCGGCGCCGGCGCGGTCGTGCGTGACGCGATCGTCGGCAAGGGCTACGACGTGGCCGGCGGTACGACGCTTGCCGACGCGATCGTCGCCAACGAACCGACCGTGGTGTAGCCCCTAGCCGTCGCGGCGCGCCGTCGTGAACGACGGGCGTGCTGGACCGGTTGCGCGCGCTGCTGTTCCCACCGGCGTGCGTCGCCTGCGACCGTGCCGGCCCGGTGTTGTGCGCGGCCTGCGCGCCGCCGCCGGGACTCGCCGTCCACTTCGCGCTCGGCGCGGTGCCGGCGCGCGCGCTCGGCCCGTACGAGGGACCGCTGCGCACCGCGATCGTCGCGATGAAGCGCGGCCTGCGCGACCCGCTCGACGCGTTCGCCGCCTTGCTCGACGCGATCCCGATCGACGCGACGCTGGTCCCGGTCCCGACCTCACGCGCCCGCGCCGCGCAGCGCGGTTTCGACCAGGCCACGCAGCTGGTGCGGCGGGTCGCCCGCCGCCGCGGGCTCCCGGCCGCCGAGCTGCTGCGCAAGCACGGCCGCCCGCAAGCCGGCCGCGATCGGGCGGCGCGCTTGGCGGCCGCCGGGCGCTTCTCGCTGCGGCGCGGCGTCGCGCTGCCCGAGGCGGTGACCCTGCTGGACGACGTCTGCACGACCGGCGCGACCCTGATCGATGCCGCTGCCACCCTGCGCGGCGCGGGCGTGCGGATCGCCGGGTTCGTGGTGCTGGCTCGGGCCGGCGGAACCCCGTCCGACCGCGAGCGGTCTTGGCCAGCGTGAAAGCCACATGGAACGGGGCCGTCCTGGCCGAGAGCGACAAGACCGAGGTCGTCGAGGGCAACCACTACTTCCCGCCCGACGCGATCAAAAAGCAATACTTCGCGCCGTCGGACACGCACACGGTGTGTCCGTGGAAGGGCACCGCGAGTTACTACACGGTGCAGGTCGACGGGAAGAACAACCCGGATGCGGCTTGGTACTATCCGGAGACCAGCGACGAGGCCAAGAACATCAAGGGCTACGTCGCCTTCTGGAAGGGCGTCGAGGTCAAGCCGTAGGCCCCGAGGGCGTCTACCTCGCGCGCGCGTGCGAATTGGCCGCTCGCGCGATCCCGGATGCGGCGCCGAATCCGCCGGTCGGCTGCGTGCTGGTGCGCGACGGCGTCACGCTGGGCGAGGGCTGGCATCACCGTCGCGGTGAGGCGCACGCCGAGGTCGAGGCGTTGCGCGACGCGCGCGCGCGCGGCAACGATCCGCGCGGCGCGACGGCCTACGTCTCGCTCGAGCCGTGCGATCACCACGGTCGCACGCCGCCGTGCTCGCTCGCGCTCGTCGAGGCCGGCATCGCGCGCGTCGTCGCGGGCGCGCTCGACCCGAACCCGCGCACGGCCGCAGGCGGCGTGCGCCGCTTGCGTGCGGCTGGCATCGACGTCGCGGTCGTCGAGCTGCCCGCGGCGCGGGCGCTGATCGAGCGCTTTCGCTGGACGGTCGCGCACGACCGGCCGTACGTGACCCTGAAGATGGCGATGTCGCTCGACGGTTACGTCGTCGCGCGCCCGGGCGAGCGGCGCCAGCTGACCGGGCCGGCCGCGACGGAACGCGTGCGGCGTTTGCGCTGGGAGCACGACGCGGTGATGGTCGGTGCCGGTACCGTGCGCGTCGACGATCCGCAGCTCACCGTACGCCCGCACATCACGCGCCGCGCGCCGTATCGGCGCGTCGTCGTCTGCGAGACGGCGCCGATCCCGGCCGGCAGCCGGGTCCTGCACCCCCCGCCCGACGCGCCACCGGGCGCGTACGCGCCGACCATCGTGCTGGCGCCGGCGGGCGCGCGCGCCGCCTTCGCCGAGCTCGAACCGCTGGCGCAGGTCGTCTACGTCGGCGACGCCGCCGCGCGCGAGCTGGAGCTGGGGGCCGCGCTCGACGCGCTGCACGCGCTCGGCGTGAGCAGCGTGCTGTGCGAGGGCGGCCCGACGTTGGCCGGACGGCTGCTGGCACGCGGGCTGGTCGAGCGGCTGGTGTGGTTCGTCGCGCCGGTGCTGCTGCGCGGGCCGGCAGCGGTTCCAGTCCTGGCCGGCGCCGATGTGACCGGGAAAGACGGGTGGCGCTTCGACCGCATCGAACGCGTCGGCGAAGACATGCTGCTCTCCGCGGATCTCACCACGTGTTCTCCGGCCTGATCGCGCACGCGGGCAAGGTCGCCTGGATCGAAGGCGACGGCGCGCGCGGAATGACGTTGGCCGTCGAAGCGCCCGGCGCGATCGCCGACGGCGTCGCGCACGGCGACTCGGTCGCGATCGACGGCGTGTGTTTGACGGTCGTCGGGTTCGACGCGCGCTTGATGCGCTTCGACGTCGTTCCCGAGACGGTGGCGCGCACGGAGATCGGTGATTTGCGTGCCGGCGACCGCGTCAACGTCGAGCTCTCGCTGCGGCTCGGCGACCGGCTGGGTGGCCACCTCGTCTACGGCCACGTCGATGCGACCGCGCCGATCCTGGCCAAGGACGACGAAGGCCAAGGCTTTCGGCTGCGCGTCGGCTTGCCCGACTCGCTGGCCCCCTTCATCGTCGAGAAGGGCTACATCGCGGTCGACGGCGTCAGCCTGACCGTCGCCTCCGTCGAGGACGGTGCGTTCACGATCGCGTTGATCCCGGAGACGGCGCGCCGCACCACGCTGGGCCCCAAGGGCGTCGGCGCGCGGGTCAACCTCGAAGTCGATCCGGTCGCGCGCTACGCGCGCGGCGCGTTCGACGCCTACGCACGCGCCGGCGTCCCGACCGCGTGATCCGATCCGGCCCGAGCGTGCGCGAGCGCGTGCGCTGGAGCGACGTCGACAAGATGGACGTCGTCTACTACGCGCGCTACGTGCGCTTCATGGAAGCCGCCGAGAGCGAGTTCTTTCGCGCGCTCGGCTTTCCGTACGACCGCCTGAGCGAGGACCTGGGTGTGTGGATCGCCCGGGTCAAGCTCGAGCTGCACTTCAAAGCGCCGGCGCGGCTGGACGACGAGGTGCTCTGTCACGCCGAGCTGGTGAAAGTCGGCGGCTCGTCGATGACGTTCGCGTTTCCGATCTCGCGCGAGGACGGCACGCGTCTGGCCGACGGCGGCCTCGTGCTCGCCGCGCTCGACCGCCGCACGATGAAGGCGACGCGTCTGCCCGAACCGCTGCGCGTCGCCCTGCTCGACACCTAGTCGGGGCTTGCCGACCAGGGGCTTGGAGGTGAGCAAGCGACCACAGGCGCGGCGCACAGGAGCACCGCTGAACGCTCGGCAAACGGTCGGCGATGTTTCGCCATGCGTTCCTCTCCGCGCTCTTGTGCCTGGGTCTGCTGCCATTGCCCGCAGCCGCGGCGCCACCGGCCGTCGTCCTCGCGACGACCACCAGTACGCAAGATACCGGCTTACTCGACGTGCTCGTCCCGGCATTCGAGAAGGCCAGCGGGTACACGGTGAAGACGATCGCGGTCGGGACCGGCGCGGCGCTGGCTATGGGCGAGCGGGGCGACGCGGACGTGCTGTTGGTGCACGCACCTGGCGCCGAGGCTTCGTACATGGCCAAAGGACGCGGGCTCTCCCGCGCACTCGTGATGCATAACGCGTTCATCGTGGTCGGGCCGCCGTCGGATCCGGCGCGCGTGAAGGGTTCCGCCACCGCTCAGGACGCGTTCGCCGCGATCGCGCGGACTGGCGCGCCGTTCGTCTCACGGGCGGACGACTCGGGCACGAACATCAAGGAACTGGCGCTTTGGAAGGCGGCCGGCGTGACACCGGAGGGCTCGTGGTACGTGAAGACGGGCAGCGGGATGGGCGACACACTGCACGTTGCCTCGCAGAAGGCGGCGTACACGCTAAGCGATGACGGCACCTATCTCTCGCAGCGAGCGACGCTCTCGCTCGTGCCGGTCGTCGAGGACGCGAAGGATCTGCTGAACGTCTACCACGTCATCGTCGTGAAGCCGATTCCGGGACGCGTCTCGGACCTGGCCGGCGGCGAGGCGTTCGCGTCATTCGTCGTTTCGCCGCAGGGGCAGCAGATCATCCGAACGTTCGGTCGTGAGCGGTTCGGTCGGCCGCTGTTCACGCCCGACGCTGGCAAGGGCGAATAGCGTGGTCGAGATCGCGGCCCTCTCCGTCGCGGTCTCAGCCGCCGGTACGGCGCTCGGCGCGGTCCTCGCAATCCCCGGTGCGCTATGGATCGCCTTCGGCCGCTCGCCGTTCCGCCGCGCGTTGCTGGCACTCTTCACAGTCGGCTTAGGGCTGCCGCCGGTGGCGGTTGGCCTTGCCGTCGCGTTCGCATTGTGGCGCAGTGGCCCCCTGGGGTTTCTTGACGTGCTCTACACTCCCGGGGCGATGGTGCTCGCGCAGACGATCGTCGTCTTCCCGTTGATCGGCACCCTTGCGGTCGTGGCGCTGCGCGGGATCGACCCGACACTGCCCGCGCAACTGGCCGGGCTCGGTCTGCGCGCCCGCGACCGCTACGTGCTCTTGGCGCGCGAGGTCGCGCCCGGTCTAGTGGCCGCGCTCCTGGCCGGGTTCGGCCGGGCCATCGCGGAGGTCGGCGCGGCGCAGATGAGCGGCGGGAACATCGAGGGACAGACGCGCGTGCTGACGACGGCGACGATGCTGGCCGTCGGCCGTGGGGAGTTCGGCGAGGCGTTCGGATACGTCGCGGTGCTGCTTGGGATCATGGCCGTGGCGAGCGGAGTTGCACTGGCATTACAAGCGCGGTGGGCGTGAGGGCACGCGCCCTGCGCGTCGAGCGCGGAGCGTTCCGGCTAGAGGTTGAGGATCTCGTTGCGGGCGCCGGCGGCCTGGCAGTGCTTGGGCCGAACGGCGCGGGGAAGACGACGCTGCTGCACGCGCTGGCGGGACTGGTTCCAACGACGGGCATGATCGACCGACCCGAGCGGATAGCGACGCTATTCGCTGCCCCGGCCCTGCTGCGCGGCCGCGTCGAGTGGAATGTATCCGAGCCGCTGCGCCGGCTTGGCGTCGTTAACGCGCAGGCGCGCGCCGCCGAGGCGCTCGCGGCGGTGGGGCTGGCCGATCTGGCCGAAACTGACGCCCGACGGCTTTCCACTGGGCAGCGTCAGCGCGTGGGGATCGCGCGCGTGCTCGCATTGCGGGCGCAGGCGCTGCTGCTGGACGAGCCGTTCGCGAACGTCGATGCGGAGAATCGTCCGACGATGCGCGAGGCGGTGCGCGGCGCCGTGGCACGCTCGGGGGGTACGCTGGTCCTCGCGACGACGAGTCTCACGGACGTGCTCGCGCTCTGTTCGCGCGCTGTGGTACTGCGTGAAGGTCGGGTGAGCCGCGTTCTCGGCGTAGAGACGCTCACGCACGACGACGATCCGTACCTAAGCGCCCTGGCCGCCGAAGCCTCGATCGCCCTGCCAGGAGTCTAGCGAGAACGTTCCCGCTGCGGGCGCATGCCCGAGCTCTGCGACGACCGCGGCCTTCACGTGGTTAGGCTTCGTCCTCGGCCAACAGACCGTAGATCTCTTTGCGCGCGCGATCGAGGATGGTACGGACCTTCTCGAGCGTCGACTCGTCGGCGCCGCGGGCGCTCATGACGGCACCGGCCAGCTTGATGGCGGCGTGCTTGAGGCGGTGACGGGCATCGTCGTCTTCGTCGATCGCATCTTCGTCGTCCTCACGCTCGTTGGCGCGGTCGGCCAGCATGGCGCGGCCCGCGTCGGTGATCGTGTAGACGCGCTTGCCGTCGACCTCGGCGCCGCTGACGAAGCCGCCGTCCTCGAGGAACTGCAGGGTCGGGTAGATGGAGCCGGCGCTGGGACGGAAGCCGCGCTTCTCTTCGATGGCGCGGATGATCTCGTAGCCGTGACGCGGCTGTTCGGCAATCGTTTCGAGGACCAAGAACTTCATGTCGCCGCGGCGCGTGCGCGCCTTCCAGCGGCCGCCGAAGCCTTTCTCGAACCCGCGCTCGAAGCGCACGTCGAAGGGGAAGCCGGGTCCGAAGACACCCCGGCGGTGTCGTCCACGGCCATGGATGTGGCCGTGCTCGTGGAAGAAATGGTTCATGCCGCGATATTATGCGATATATCGCGATACGTCAAGACACACGTTGAAAGGGCTCTCCATACGAACGTATGTTCGAGTAGAGAGCCCTTATCGGCGCTATTCGCAGCTCAGGGTTCTCCACGGCCTTTATGTCGACCCTAATTCTGCCTACTGCGCATAGCGGGTTGGCTCGGCCACCAGCCAGGTAGCGCCCGCGATCAAGAAATTCAAGGACAACTCGCTCCAGTCGAAGAGCGTTCCAGGTTTGGCGACGACGAGCGGCACCCAGACGAGCACGCCGAAGAGTCCGATCATCAGGGCCATCAGCCGCACCGCCAGTCGCGCGCGGACGTTGACGAGGATGGCGATCGCGGCGAGCGCGAACGCGACCGTCGTCACGATCGCCCAGAACGTCTGGCCGAACGGAATCCACGTCGGCACGAGCTTGGTGGTCAGGCCGAAATAGTAGATCTGTGCGATCGTGAACGAGACCGTGCAAATCCCGAGCCCGATGCGCGCGATACGGCCGAGCATCAGCGATCGCGTGGCGCTCGCCTCGGTCGCGGCACAGGCAGCGAGCGCGCCGCACACCAGCGAGCCGAGCTCGAAGAAATCGATGTATGAGCCGTAAGACGCCGGCGCCTGGGCGATGTCTTCGACGCACCCCAGCGTCAAGAGCCCGTAGACGATGCCCAGCACCACCGACGCCGGACGCGCCGCGCGCGGGAGCAGCAGGGCGATGCCACCCAGGACTTGCGCGAACGTGCAACACCAGACGACGATCGTGGCAGCCTGCGGTCCGATCGCGTGAACGTGTTGCCATAGGTCCGAGTCGTGCCACACGAGCGAGACAACGCCGAACGCCACAGCCGAAAGGCCGAAGACGACGCGCGCCGCCGTCAGGCCAACCGCGCCTTCGCGGGCGCGGCGAAAGTGGCCATGCTTCACTCGAGGACCTCCGCGAGACGATGTTGCCGCTCCGTTCGAGGTCCAAGCCCGTCGAACCGTCCGTTCTCGGACGGCCGAACTCATGAGCCGGTCGTCGCGCCGCTGCCGGCAGGTTGTGGCCCTGGGGTCAAAATATCGGCGATCCGCTCATCGCGCCGTTCCGTGAACTCTTTCGTGTAGAACAGGCTGCGGTATTCGTAGAAGTAGTAGATCAGCTTTCCGGAGCGCATCAAGCTACCGACATACCAATAGAGCAGCACTTTGAAGAAGAGCGCCAGCGAGGCGATGAAGATCTGCGCGAGTTCGAGGCTCACGGGGTCGGAGTTGGGCAACGGCGACGTGAGGACTGGATAGGCGAACTGCAGCACCGCGTACGCGTACAACGTCGCAACGAGCCAACGCGGCGTCTCGAGGAGCTTGCTTTCGAACCGGCCGACGAAGAGTGCGAGCACGACGCCGGATAGGAGTCCGTCAAAGCCACGGCAGAAGGGTTGCGCGTTACCGAACCGGGTCGCGACGGCCTCGACGATGACGAGGGCGATCGCGATGATGAAGACTTGCGTCACAATGGCCATCCATCGGCTTCGATCCTCCTCGGCCGACGGCAAGACCATCACGAGAAAGCAGAGTAAGAATAAGGCAGTTGACGCCAAGTACAGCAGATCGAGCCCGAGGTCTCCGATGAACGAAGGGGTCACGTTCAGGTACTTCAGTGTCGCCTCGACGCCGTACCAGAAGAACCACACCACCCAGATGAAGAACCAATAGGTCCTGAATTGATAGAAGACGGAGATCGCTCGGCCGTACTCTGGTTTCGTCGTGAAGAGCGGCAACGCATACGGTGTCAACACCAGCGCGAACAAGACGACGGCCTCGACGATGTAGGTCGTCGTCTCGAATCGTTGAAGGTCCGCCGGAGAGAGCGTGAACGCCGTCGTGCGATAGCGCGTAATGAGGTTGACGCCTGCGGAGATGAGTTGCACGATCGTGACGGTAAACGTTGCAATCTCGGCAATGCGTCTGACGAGTTCACCACTCTTCATCGTTGTCCACCCGCAATACGAATCGGCGCCGCCTGGAGGCTTCGCTTACCAGCAGTGTAGCAACTTGCCGTTCTTGCGGCAAGTGTAGGGTGAGCACACCTCCGCATCAGTGATTGACTACGAGCCGGATGCTAGATCGGCTTCGAGGTATGCGCGACGATGGCGAGGTCGTCCAGCCAGGTGGGTCGCGAAGGTGCGCGTGACCGTCAACCCGGCGCGCGCAGCGCCTGGCCGAGACGCGCATCCTCGCTAGCGCGCGGCGTCGGGCAGCAGCACTGTCGCCGCCGGCGCTCAGCACGTTCGGGTCGCTCGACGGAGACGCGACGCCGAATTCTAACGCGTTGCTGGTGTTCGTGCAGGCGTTGCCGTGATCACCTGACGCGGCGACGAGCGTGATTCCCCTCGCGGTCGCGCTCGCGAGCACCGGCGACTCGGTGATGTAGCCGCCGTCGGCCTCGCAGGATCCGAACGACCTGCTGACGATCTTGGCGACGCCGTGTCGTAGATGATGACGTTCGCGCCCGTTGCGAGCGCGCCGATTGTCGACGTCGAGCGTCGCTTTGCCTTGGCCGGCGGCTGCGTTCCCGAACTCCCGCCGTCGACGGCCTCGGTCGTGAAGCCGCTCTGCACCGGATACTGAAAAGTGCTCGCGACCGCCGGTGGCTCCCCGGCGCCGCTCGGCCCGTCGCGGGCTCTACCAAGGGACTTCCACGTGAGGACGGCGTCGGCGTGACGGTGACCGGGACGGGAGTTATCTGGGCCGGTTGGGTGGGGTGGCTGGCGCTGCTCACTAAACCATCCGTCCGAGCGGTACGCTCAGGGCGGTGGCTTGACAGTTGTGGGGACGATATATTTGGCGCCCCAAAATGCCAGGGTGGTGGCATCGGGCTGACGGACCCTGGAGGCGATGGAAACCCTCAACCGGCTCGTGGCCGCACTTGGTGGCCTCGTGGTAGTCTTCGCTGGCCTCATTAGCCGTGGCGCGGACCTCGGTGGCCGGGTTGAGTTCTTAGATAGACTGGGCGTCAGGATTATAGTTCAACCGAAGTCGCCAACAGCCCAGTTCATTGCCTTACTTCATGAGGTCCCAATAGCCGTATACGCGACGGTCGCGTTAGTGCTATTTGCGTTGGCGTTTGCGTGGCCGTTGATACGTCCGCTATTCCGGCCTGCTGATACGCCTCGTCTCGTGCCCATTGTGTTCAATCTAGCTCACTAGAGAATGGAGCAGATAAACGGCTATACCGTAGTGTTGCTAATGAATGTTGAAAACCATTCGACCGTACCGGCCACGATCGCTGAGTTTGAGGCGCGGCTCGTTGCAGGGCGCGTAAAATTCGTAGGCTTACTTCCTGTTGTGCCGCCAGGAAGCCAGATAAGCTTTGGTGACAAAGCTCCGTTTCTTGCTCTTCGCGAAGAAGGCGTTCTTGGCAATGTCGGTGCGATCCCAGCACGCGATAAGCGGAGCGCCTTCCAATTCGTGAACTTCGAGAACGTGCCGTTGGTTGATCCGACCACAGTCGAAGTCGAGGTTCGTCTTCGGCCCGTGTCGGGGCGCTGGTCAAGGTGGTGCCGACGGCGGTTAGAACTCAAAGCAAAACAACAATGAACGACGACGACGCATCTGAAACGCCAATGGAGCGCTTCGAGGACTTGACGAAGCGCCTATTTCGCGTTGCCAAGGACGACCTCAAAAAGGTTGAGCATGAGGCCGAGAATATCGTGGACGAAGCGCTTGGACCGCCGCCCGCTCAAGGCCCCGCCATCGTTGACGAGGAGAGCGACTAGGTGCGGTCGCTCGTTCCCTGGATCGGCGCGGCTTGCATTGCAGCGCGGCGTGCGATTCCGCGAGCAACGCGTCCGGGGCGCAGGCGCCAAACCGTATGAGAAGCCGTCAACTGTGCGTAGGTCAAGCGGTGACCGTCCGTGGCCTTCAAGACCTTCGCGAACCGGCCGCCATCGTTGTCCTTGCGCTCGTTGAAGCGGAACACTTGCTCGTCAACGTAGGCGCCGAGGTGGAAGGCGCGCGGCGCGATGTAGGTCCCGTGCAGCGTGCGTTTGAGGCACGACCAGAAGTTCTCAATCGTATTCGTGTGGACGCGGCCTTCGACGTAGGTGACCATGTGGTCGATGAACTCGTGACGGTACTCGGGCCCGATGTTCCGATACGACCGCAGTGCGTCGGTGTAGAGGACCGAGCCGGGCAGCACGTTCTGTTGGATGTGCGGGAGCAGCGAAGCGCGCTTGTGGTCCGGGACGACCATCGCGCGAACCCGCGAGGGTTTGCCGCGTTCGATCATACCGAACACCGTCGTCTTGCCTGTCGCGGGCCCGTGGATCGGAACGCGCTTGCCGGTCGGCGTGACCTTGGTCTTGTGGGTGCGACCGCCGACGAAGGTCTCGTCCGCTTCGACCTCACCTGCGAGCGGGGAGAAGCTGTCGGCCTTCATCGCGACCCGGATGCGGTGGAGCATGAACCACGCCGTTTTCTGCGTCACGCCGAGCGCGCGGCCCAGCTCGTGCGAGGACGTGCCGTTCTTCGTATTCGCCAGGAGCCAAATCGCCGGGAGCCACTTGGTGAACGGGATGGGCGACTCTTCAAAGATCGTCCCGACCTTGGCAGTGAAGTCGCGCCTGCACTCCTTGCAGCGGAACTTCCGGCGCTTGGCGAGGACTTGGACCGAGGCCGAGCCGCAGCCCTGGCGGGGGCAGGCGATGCCGTTCGGCCACCGGAGGCGGACGGCGTACTCGTGGGCGCGATCGGCGTCCGCGAAGTAGGTCACGGCTTCCAGGAGGGTGGTCGGCGTCCGGTCCATGCTCCCAGGTTACGGTCCAAGTGTGCCAGCGGGGTGGCCGTTTACGGGGTGCCAAGTATATCATCTTGACAGTTGTTAAGTCCGAGGAGCATGCTCGGAGGGTGGAGCGATTCTCGGACGAGCTGCGGGCGGCGATGGTGGAGGCCGGAATCTCGGCCGCCGCGCTGGCCCAGCGCTCGGGTCTGACGGAGGCCGCCATCTCGCTGTTGCGCAGCGGGCGGCGGGAGCCGTCGTACCGGACCGTCCGGGCGCTCGCGGCCGTACTGCCTCGCTTGGCCGGCCGCTCGACGGAACGGAGCATGATGGACTCGATCGAGTCGGCGATCGCCGACATTCGCGCTGGCAAGATGGTCGTCGTGATGGACGACGAGGACCGCGAGAACGAGGGCGACCTCGTGATGGCCGCCGAGAAGGTGACGCCCGAGGCGATCAATTTCATGCGTAAGGAGGGCGGCGGCCTGATTTGCGTCCCGCTGCTGGGCGAACGGCTGGACGCGCTGCAGATCCCGAACATGGTCAACGACAACACGGCGCCGCTGGGCACCGCGTTCTCGGTCTCGGTCGAAGCGCGCGGCCGCGTCACGACCGGCATCTCGGCGCACGACCGCGCCAACACGATCCAGGCGCTGATCGACCCCAGCTGCGGGCCCGCCGACTTCTTGCGGCCCGGTCACACCTTTCCGCTGCGCGCGCGCGACGGCGGCGTGCTGGTGCGTGCGGGGCAGACCGAAGCGTCGGTCGACCTCGCGCGTTTGGCGGGCTTGTATCCGGGCGGCGTGATCTGCGAGATCATGGACGAGGACGGCTCGATGATGCGGCGGCCGCACCTCGAGGAGTTCTCGAAGAAGCACGGCCTGCGCATGATCACCGTCAAGGACCTGATCGCCTACCGCATGCGCAATGAGAAGCTGGTCGAGCGCATCGCCGAGTTCGCGCTGCCCACCACCTACGGCGCCTTTCGCGGCGTTGCGTACGAGTCGAAGACCGACAAGATCGCGCACGTCGCGCTCGTGCTCGGCGAGATCGGCGACGGCAAAGGCGTGCTGGTGCGCGTGCACAGCGAGTGCCTGACCGGCGATGCGCTGCACTCGCTGCGCTGCGACTGCGGCCCGCAGCGTGACGCGGCGCTGGCCGCGATCGCGCGCGAGGGTCGCGGCGTGTTCCTCTACCTGCACCAGGAAGGCCGCGGCATCGGCCTGTCCAACAAGCTGCGCGCTTACGCGCTGCAAGACGCCGGCGCCGACACCGTCGAGGCCAACGTGCTGCTTGGGCTGCCGGCCGACAAGCGCGACTACGGCATCGGCTCGCAGATCCTGGTCGACTTGGGCGTCAAGGAGATGCGCCTGCTCACCAACAATCCGCGCAAGATCGCCGGCCTCGACGGCTTCGGCTTGCGCATCGCCGAGCGCGTCCCGATCCAGATCGCGCCCACGCCGTACAACGTGCACTACATGGAGACCAAGCGCGACAAGATGGGCCACATGTTCGGCGCGCCCAACCCGGCAGGCGCGGAATGAAGACCAAGGCCGAGAAAACCGCGGCGACGCTTCCGAACGCGGCGGGGAAACGCTTCGCGATCGTCGTCGCCGACTTCTATGCCGACCTCGCGGCGTGGCTGCAAGACGGCGCCGAGCGTGGCTTGCGCGCCTGCGGCGTCGCGCCCGAGGCGATCGAGATCGTGCGGGTCCCCGGCTGTTTCGAGTTGCCGCTGGCGGCCTCGCGTTTGATCGAGGGCGGGAAGCTCGACGGCGTCGTCGCGCTGGGCGTCGTGATCCGCGGCGACACGCCGCACTTCGACTACGTCGCGGGCGAGTGCGCACGCGGTATCATGGACGTGCAGCTCTCGACCGGCATCCCGATCGGTTTCGGCATCCTGACCACCGAGAACCGGGCGCAAGCCGAGGAGCGCGCCGACCCGAAGCGCGGCGACAAGGGCTACGAGGCCGCGGTCGCCGCCGCGACGGTCGCGCTCATCGAGCCCAAGCGCGCCGGCGTGCGGGTCGGGTTTCGCTGACCGGCTGTCAGTAGACCTCGATCGGGCCGCCGCTCCTCCACTCGAACCGCTCGTCGAAGCTCCACGGGACGCCGACGCAGCGGAACGTTTCGACCTGAAACTGCGAATGGCGGAACAGCTCGAGCGTTGGTTGCGTGAGCCGGATATCGCTGCTCTCGAGGACCTCGACGTCGGTCACGCGGCTCTGGTCGTCGATCGCGACGTGGACCTTGAGCGTCCCGGCGAGTGACGGGTCGCCGGTGTCCATGAAGGTGGGATACGCGACGAAGTGCTGCGTCGCGAACGGCGTCTTGCACGTCACCGGCATGTCGGCGGCGTAGCTCGTCGGCTGCAGCGGCGTCGCCTTCGCGGCGGCGTTGCGAATCGACTGCGCGCGCCCGTCGGTGAACGGCGGCGCTCCGACGGGATCGCAGGTCGCGCGCGCGCCGTTGGTGTCCTTGATTCCGACGACGCTGATGTTGACCGCGTCGGACGTGACGGGTGCGGTGAGGATGACGTGCGAGTCGGTCGCGGTGTACAGCCAATGGCCGTTGCGGTCGTCGAGCCGAAGCTCGATCTCGTCGAGCGGCTGACCCACGATCAGCAGCACGGCGTAGCTGCCCCGCGAGATCTGGGCACTCCCCCATTCGACCCCACAGGCCTGCGCCGGCGGTATCAGCGGCGCGGCGAGGGCAGGCGGCGACGGCAAGACGAACGCACCGAACGAGGCGAGCGAGGCCGCGAGCAACACGAGGACGCGTCGGATGATGGCGGTGCGGACCACGTCAGTTGTACTCCACGCCGAACAGGTACGACGCCGGCAACGGGACGCAGCGGAAGACCTGGGTCTGAAAGGTAGATGCGCGCACGACGCGGAGCGACTCGGCGTCGAGTGCCGGATCCTCGCTGCTGTAAATGGCCGCGTTGACGATGTGGCTGTCGGCGTCGAGATCGACCCGAACGAGAACGATGCCGGGGCGGCCCTTCGCGGGCATGATGGGCTGCACCGTGTGCACGGTCGTCGCCCGCGCGAACGGCTTCGCGCACGTCATCGGCGGATCGACACGCGAGTCGAATGGTTGGAGCAAGGGCGCCCCCCTCGCGTCGTCGATCACGGCTTGGGCAGGATCGCCGGTCATGAGCGGATGAACCGCGGCGTCGCACGCGTAGAGCGCGGCGTTGGGTCGCCGCGTGCCGACGACGGTCACGTTGACGGGGCCGGACGGAACGGGCGCCTGCAATACGACTTCAGGCGTGCTCACGCGGAACAGCCAGTGGCCCTGGACGGCGTCGACCCGTACGTCGACTTCTTCGAGCGTTTCGTTGTCCTCGATTTCGACGGCATACCGCCCGGGCGCGACCTGAACGGCGTCAACCAGAACGGCGCACGTTCCGGGTCCCCCCGTGCCCGGGAGGGCGGATGCATGCGAGGCGGTCGGCTGTGCTCCGAGCCCCGTCGGAAGAGCCAGCGCCCCGAGTGCCAACGCGACGATCAGCCGGCGGTGGACCATCGCGGACTAGCTTTCCTGGGTAGCCGCTCGGTTCCTTGGGATGCGGCTGGATGGTGTGTCCCGGTCCCCAGCTTCTTCTCAGCCGATTGCCAAGCAACGTCCCCTACCGTATACTCCCCCTACGACGCTGACCACCGGTCGACGTCGCGTTCCGCATCCACGTTAGAGGGGGGCCGGGCGTTTTCGCGTCCGGCCAGGGTCGGTGTACGAAAACAAAGTCCTGATTTGCAAAGACTGCGGCAACTCGTTCGACTTCACGGTCCGCGACCAGATGTTCTACGCGGAGAAGGGGTTCGAAAACGAGCCGCAGCGGTGCCGCGGCTGCCGGTCCGCGCGCAAGACGCAGCGGGCCACCGGTCTGGGTGTCTCTGGGTCCGCCTCGGGGATGCGCGAGATGTACGACGCGGTGTGCGCGCAATGCGGAACGGCGACGACCGTTCCGTTCAAGCCGCGCGGTGACCGACCCGTCTACTGCCGGAACTGCTACACGGCGATGAACGCCGTACGCGCCTGACCGGCTGAACGACACGACGCTCGGACGGTAGTTCCACGCCGCGCGCCGAAACGCGCGGCGTGGAATCGGTGTGGTACGACGGCGAGGCCGTCGGATATCTCGACCAGCGCGCGCTGCCCGGCTCGGTGGTGCGCGCGCGCGCGACCAGCGTCGACGACGTCGTCGCGGCGATCGCGACGCTCGCCGTGCGCGGCGCGCCGGCGATCGGGATCTTCGGCGCGTACGGCGTCGCCATGGCCGCGCGCCGCTACGCCGGTGATCGTGCCGCGTTCGAGGCCGCTGCCGCGCGCATTCGCGCCGCGCGTCCGACCGCCGTCAACCTCGCCTGGGCCGTCGACCGCGTCTTGCACGCGCCCGGCGCCGAGCTGGTCGAAGCGGAACGCATCCACGACGAGCAGCGCGCCGTCGATCGGCGCATCGCCGAGGCGTCGGTCGCGCTCTTCCCGCCGGCCGGCAACGTGCTCACGCACTGCAATACCGGACCGATCGCGACCGGTGGCGAGGGGACCGCGCTGGGCTGCTTCATCGCCGCGCACCGGGCCGGCAAGAAGCTCCACGTCTTCGTCGACGAGACGCGACCGCTGCTGCAGGGCGCGCGGCTGACGATGTTCGAGCTGCGCGAGGCGGGCGTGCCGTGCACGCTGATCGTCGACTCGGCCGCCGCGATCACGATGGCGCGCAAAGACGTGCGCGCGGTCGTCGTCGGCGCCGACCGCATCGCGCGCAACGGCGACACCGCCAACAAGATCGGCACCTACGGCGTCGCGCTCGCGGCGGCGTATCACGGGATTCCGTTCTACGTCGCCGCGCCGCGCTCGACGTTCGACTTCACGCTCGCCTCGGGCGACGAGATTCCGATCGAGGAGCGCGCGCCGGGCGAGGTGCGCATCGCGCCGGACGATCCCGTCTTCAACCCGGCCTTCGACGTGACGCCGGGCCGGCTGATCACCGGCATCATCACCGAGTACGGCGTCCTGGCGCCTCCCTACGCCGACAGCATCCCCGACCTCGAATTGCGCCCCAATCTGGCGGCCCTCGTCAACCCGTGAAATTCTACGACTTCCTCGACAAGGAGCCCAAGATCGACGGGCTCGTCGTGATCGAGGGTGAGGAGCCCTTGTTGGCGCAGCGCGCGCTCGACGCGCTGCTCGATCGGCTGTTGCCCGCGGACATGCGCGCGCTCAACTGCGATACGTTCGAGGGGCCGGAGACGGACGCGATCGGACGCGCGGTCGCCGACGCGGTCGGCGCGATGCCGTTCCTCGCCGATCGTCGGGTCGTCGTGGTGCGCAACTGCCAGCGTATGCGGGCGCAGCCGCGGCGCGATCTGTGGGCGGCGGCCGAGCAGGTCCCGGCCGGCAACACGCTGATCCTCGAAGACCTCTTCGCGCCGGCCAAGAAGACGAAGCCCGAGCCGTTCGGCGTCTTGGCGGGGCGCAAGGCACTGCGCATCGATACGACGCCCAACGCCGACGTGCGCGAGCGCTTCGTGCGCGACACGCTGGCGCGTTTGGGCGCCAAGGCGCAGCCGCGCGCGATCGCGCTGCTGGCCAACGGCGAAGCCGACCTCGGCGGCATCCAGAACGATCTGGAAAAGCTGGCGCTGAACGGCACGACCATCACCTTCGAGGACCTCGAGCGCGAGAGCGTGACGGTCGAGGACGCCAAGGCCTGGCACTACGCGCAGGCGCTGCTCGACGGGCGGCCGGCCGACGCGCTGGCGATCGCGTTCGAGCTGTTCGGCAACGACGCGCGCGGCGCCGCGGTGCCGCTGGCCAGCGCGCTGGCGAACGACTTCGCGCTGCTGTGGGAGTTGGCGCGCGGCGGCGAGTTGCCGGCCCGGCACCGCTGGCGCGAGCGCCAACTGCGCCCGATCGCCCGGCGGATCGGCGAGCGGCGCGCGCGTTACGGCTACGAGGCGGCGGTGCGCGGGTTCGAGGGCGTGGTCACCGGCCGGATCGACGACCCGCGCACCATGATCGAGCTGCTGACGGCCGACCTGGCGGCGCGGCTCGCCCGCTAGATCCGACCTTTCTCGTCCAGGCAAGGCCAGCCGGCCCCGCGAAGCCGCCGCCGGGACGCGATGAACGACACCACCTACGCTTCGCCGTTCTCGTGGCGATACGCACGACCGAGCCTCCGAGCGCTCTTCTCGGAGCGGGAGCGCCGCAAGCTCTGGCGGGCCGTTTGGATCGCCCTGGCCGAGGCCCAACAGCAAGCGGGCTTGGTGTCCCCCGACGAGCTCGCCGACCTGCGGGCGCACGCGAACGAGATCGATCTGGAGGCGGCGCTGGAGATCGAGCGCGAGATCGGTCACGACCTGATGGCCGAGATCCGCGTCTTCGCGAAACAGGCGACGGTCGGCGGCGGAAAGATCCACCTCGGCGCGACCTCGATGGACGTCGAGGACACCGTCGAGACGTACCGGCTGCGTCTGGCACTCGACGAGATCGTGCACGGCCTGGACGCGTTGCTGCTGGCCTTCGCCGAGCGCATCGACCAGCACGCCGAGCTGGTCTGCATGGGCTACACGCACTTGCAGCCCGCCGAACCGACGACGCTCGGGTATCGTCTGGCGGTCTACGGCCAGGATTTGCTGATCGACCGCGCGCTGCTGCTCAACGCGCGCGAGCAGCTGACGGCCAAGGGGATTCGCGGCGCGGTCGGCACGTCGGCCTCGTACACGCGCCTGCTCGAC
Organism: Candidatus Sulfotelmatobacter sp.; assembly: GCA_035504415.1. Classification (NCBI taxonomy): domain Bacteria; kingdom Pseudomonadati; phylum Acidobacteriota; class Terriglobia; order Terriglobales; family Candidatus Korobacteraceae; genus Candidatus Sulfotelmatobacter; species Candidatus Sulfotelmatobacter sp. The sequence continues at coordinate 542,909 of DATJRY010000017.1, forward strand.
GGCACCGGCCGCACCCCCGAAGAGCAGGAGCAGGACGTGCTGGACGCGTTCGGCTTGACCGCGCGTGACGTCGCGACGCAGACGTATCCGCGCAAGCTGGACTATCTGTTGCTCTCGACGCTGGCCGGCCTGGGCGCCTCGCTCTCGAAGTTCGCCTTCGACGTGCGCATCCTCGCCAGCCCCGGGTTCGGCGACGTCGCCGAGCCGTTCGGCGCCAAGCAGGTCGGCTCGAGCGCGATGCCGTTCAAGCGCAATCCGGTGATGGCCGAGCGCATCGACTCGCTCGCGCGGCTCCTGCCGGCGTACGCCGACGTCGCCTGGCAGAACGCGGCGACCAACTTGCTCGAGCGCACGCTCGACGACAGCGCCAACCGGCGGACCGTGTTGCCCGAAGCGCTGCTGTGCAGCGACGAGATCGTGAGCCTGGCGACCAAGATCGTGATCGGCCTGCGCGTCGACGAACGCCGCATCGCCGAGAACTTGCGGACCTACGGCCCGTTCTCGGGGACCGAAGCGATCTTGATGGAGGCCGCCAAGCGCGGCGCCGACCGGCAAGAGCTGCACGAGGTGATCCGCGAGAGCGCGATGCGCGCCTACGACGAGCTGGCCGCCGGCCGCTCGAACCCGCTCGCGACGCTGCTGGCCGACGACGAGCGCATCGCGCACTGGGTCGACCCGGCCGAAGTGCGCGAACGCCTCGACCCGCTCACCCACGTCGGCGACGCGCCGATTCGCGCGCGCCGTCTGGCCACCCGCATCCGAGAGACCGTGCAGAACCATGCGTAAGGGCCACGAGATCGCCCGCGGCAAGACCAAGATTCTCTTCGAGCTCGAGGGGCAGCCGGACGTGCTGGTCGTCCAGCAGATGGACGGGATCACCGCGGGCGACGGCGCACGGCGCGACGTGATCGAGGGCAAGGGGCGCATCGCCGCGCAGACGACGGCGCGCGTCTTCCGGCTGCTCAATCTGTGCGGGCTGCCGACGCACTACATCAACGGCGGCGAGGACGACGACGACAACGAGATGCTCGTGCGCCGCGCGACGATGATCCCGCTGGAGGTCGTCGTGCGCGGCGTCGCCGCCGGGTCGCTGGTCAAGCGCCGGCCGGGCATCGCGCGCGGCTCGTTGCTGGTCCCGCGCATGATCGAGTTCTTCTTCAAGAACGACGCCGAGCACGATCCGCTCATCGAGCCCGACGCGATCGTGGCGCAGGGGATCGCGACGCCGCAGGAGCTGGCGACGATGACCGAGCTGGCGCGGATCACCTACGAGATCCTCGCGCACGCCTGGCGCCGCCGCGACGCGCTGCTGGTCGACCTCAAGATCGAGTTCGGCCGGCTGGCCAGCGGCGAGGGGAAAGGGCAGCTCGTCATCGCCGACGTGATCGACAACGATAGTTGGCGCGTCTGGCCGCAAGGCCGCGAAGAGCGGATGCTCGACAAGCAGCTCTATCGCAACCTGCCGACCGTCACGCCCGACGCGCTGGCGACCATCAAAGCCAACTACGAACAGGTCGCGGAGGTCGTCGGCAGCTTCCCGCAGATGCTGCCAGGGATGGTCGCGCTGCTCTCGGACGGCCCGGAGCACGTCGGTTTGATCGAACAGCTCAGCCGCGCGCTGGGGACGTTCGGGCTGCGTACCGTGCGCCACGTCGTCTCGGTGACGCGCACGCCCGGCTACGCGCTGCAGTTGATCACCCAGCTCGAGGCCTCGTTCGCGCGGATGGTCGTCGTCGCCGTCGGCGCGCCCGGCAGCGCGCTCGCCGCGTTGGTCGACAACGCCTCGGCGAACCCGGTCCTCGCCGTCGACGCGAGCGCGGCGCGGCCCGCGGAGATCGCCTTGGCGTGCGCCAAGGCCTTTGCGCTGGAAGACACCGTCGTCTTCGGTCGCGTCTTGCTGCTGCAGGCCAACGCGCGCAGCGAAGTGCTGGCCGCCGACGCGCAGCTGAACGTTCCGGTCCCGGCGCCGCCGGGCGCCGCGCACGCCTGAGATGACCGCCGGAGTCGACACCGAGACGATCGCGCTCGCACGCCGGCTGGGCGTCGCGCTGGACGGCGACGAGCTGCGCCGCATCGCGACGCAGCTCGACCGCACGCCGACGCCGACCGAGCTGTTCGCGTTCGACGCGCAGTGGAGCGAGCATTGCTCCTACAAGTCGTCCCGCAACTTCTTGCGCAAGCTGCCGACGCAGGGACCGACCGTGCTGCTCGGGGTCGGCGAGGACGCCGGGATCGTGCGGCTGGGCGAGTGGCAGGGTGACGTCTACGGCGTCGTCGTCGCCCACGAGTCGCACAACCATCCTTCGCAGGTCGTGCCGTTCGAAGGCGCGGCGACGGGGATCGGGGGGATCGTCCGCGACGTGCTGTGCATGGGCGCCGAGGTGATCG